>NZ_AZSV01000022.1:0-54919 GCF_000582595.1 Pseudomonas sp. BAY1663 | reverse complement strand
TCGCCCCGGGTCGGGCCTCCCACAAAAAGCGGCCGGTGCACACCGAACCCTGTGGGAGGCGCGACCTCGCGGCGATGGCAGGCCGCAGCCTGCCAGGTACATTCCATCAGCGGGCGCATCGTCACGCCGCCGGCTGGAACAGCCGCACGCTCTGCACTTCGTCGCCCTTGGCCAGTTGCTCGCGCAAGAGCTTCTCCTGCTGGCGGGCCTTGGCGATGGAGCGTTCCTTCACCGGGCCGTAGCCGCGGATCTGTTCCGGCAGCGCGGCGATGGCCACGGCAGTGCGGTAGTTGGTCGGCTTGAGCTGGGCCAGCAGCTCGTCCACGGTCTTCTCGTACTCGCTGATCAACTGGCGTTCGACGCGGCGGTCGTGGCCATAGCCGAACGGGTCCAGAGGCGTGCCGCGCAGGAAGCGCAGCTTGGCCAGCACGCCGAACACATTGAGCATCCACGGCCCCAGCTGGCGCTTGCGCGGCTCGCCGGTGACGGGGTCACGCTTGGCCAGCCAGGCCGGGGCGAGGTGGAACTGCAGCTTGTAGTCGCCCTCGAACTGCGCCTGGAGCTGCTGGCGGAATTCCGGCTCGCTGTAGAGCCGCGCCACCTCGTACTCGTCCTTGTAGGCCAGCAGCTTGAAGTAGTAGCGCGCCACCGCCTTGGACAGCGCCAGATCGTCGGCACTGTCGGCGTCGCGCACGCGCTCGACCAGCTGCCGGTAGCGGCGCGCCAGCCCGGCGTTCTGGTAGCGGGTAAGGAAATCCACGCGCCATTCGACGATCTCTTCCAGGGTTTTACAGATTGGTTCGGCGACCTCGACCGGGCGCGCCAGCCCTTCCACCGCCTCGCGCTCGAGCACCGCGCGACGGCCCCAGCGGAAGGCCTGCAGGTTCAGTTCGGCCGATACGCCGTTGAGCGCGATGGCCTTCTCGATGGCTTCGGCGGAGACCGGCAGCAGCCCCTGCTGGTAGGCGAAACCGAGCAGGAACAGGTTGGTGGCGATGCTGTCGCCGAGCAGGTGGGTGGCCAGCCGGGTGGCGTCGACGAAGTGGGTCTTCTCGGCACCGACCGCGTCGCTGATCGCCTGGCGCATGGCCGGGCCCGGCACCTGGGCGTCGGGATTGCGGGTGAACTCGGCGGTGGCCGATTCGTGGCTGTTGACCACGGCGTTGCTGATCCGCTCGTTGAGGCGGGTCAGCGACTCGTCGCCGGCCGCCACCACCAGGTCGCAGCCCAGCAGCAGGTCGGCTTCGCCGGCGGCGATGCGCACGGCGTAGATGTCGCTCTGCCTGGCGGCGATGCGCACGTGGGTGGTCACCGGGCCGAACTTCTGCGCCAGGCCGGCCTGGTCGAGCACGCTGCAACCCTTGCCCTCCAGATGCGCGGCCATGCCGATCAGCGCGCCGAGGGTGGTCACGCCGCTGCCGCCGACGCCGGGGATCAGCACGTTCCACGGCCGTTCCAGCGACGGGTGTTGCGGTTCGGGCAGTTGCGCCGGATCGATGCCCCCGGCGACGGCCTGCGGCTTGCGCAACTGACCGCCGTGCACGGTGACGAAGCTCGGGCAGAAGCCCTCGACGCAGGAGTAGTCCTTGTTGCAGGCGTTCTGGTCGATCTCGCGCTTGCGCCCCAGCTCAGTCTCCAGCGGCAGCACCGACAGGCAGTTGGACTTCTCGCCGCAATCGCCGCAGCCTCGCACACGGCGGGGTTGATGAACACGCGCTTGGCCGGGTCCTCGAGTTTGCCGCGCTTGCGCCGGCGGCGCTTCTCGGTGGCGCAGGTCTGGTCGTAGATGATCACCGAGACGCCCTTGAATTCGCGCAGCTCGCGCTGCACGGCATCCAGCTCGCGGCGGTGATGGAAGCTGGTGATCGGCGCGAAGGTGTCGCGGCTCGGGTACTTGTCCGGCTCGTCGCTGACCAGGGCGATGCGCTTGACGCCCTCGTGGAAGATCTGCCGGCTGAGCTGGTCGACACGCAGCTCGCCGTCGATCGGCTGGCCGCCGGTCATGGCCACGGCGTCGTTGTAGAGCACCTTGTAGGTGATGTTGACGCCCGCCGCCACGGCCGCGCGGATCGCCAGGCTGCCGGAGTGGAAGTAGGTGCCGTCGCCGAGGTTCTGGAACATGTGCGGGGTGTCGGTGAACGGCGCCTGGCCGATCCAGTTGACGCCCTCGCCCCCCATCTGGGTGAAGGTCTCGGTGCGCCGGTCCATCCACTGCACCATGTAGTGACAGCCGATGCCGGCCGAGGCGCGGCTGCCCTCGGGGACCTTGGTCGAGGTGTTGTGCGGGCAGCCGGAGCAGTAGTGCGGGGTGCGCACGGTGTCGTAGCTGCGCGCGGCCAGGGCCTTCTCCTTGGCGTCGAGGAAGGCCAGGCGGGTCTGGATGCTGTCGCTGGTGTAGATCGGCGCGAGGCGCTTGGCGATGACCCGGGCGATCATCGCCGGGGTCAGTTCGCTGAGGTTGGGCAGCAGCGAATTGCCCTGCTCGTCGAATTCGCCGACCACCCGCGGGCGCTTGCTGACCGGCCAGTTGTAGAGCTGCCCGGTGAGCTGGTCCTCGAGGATGCTGCGTTTTTCCTCGACCACCAGGATCTCGTCCAGGCCCTGGGCGAATTCGTGCACCGAGACCGGCTCCAGCGGCCAGCTCATGCCGACCTTGAGCACCCGCAGGCCGACCCGGGCGCACAGCGCCTCGTCCAGGCCGAGGTCGTCCAGCGCCTGGCGCACGTCGAGGTAGGACTTGCCGGTGGTGATGATGCCCAGGCGCGGATTGGGCGAATCGAGCATCACCCGGTTGAGGTTGTTGGCCCGCGCAAAAGCCCGGGCAGCGTAGATCTTGAACAGGTTGAGGCGCTTTTCCTGGGCCAGCGGCGGGTCCGGCCAGCGGATGTGCACGCCGTCCTCGGGCAACTGGAAGTCCTCGGGGATGCGCGTCTGCACGCGCAGCGGGTCGACCTCCACCACGGCGGAGGAGTCGACGTTCTCGGCGATGGTCTTGAGCGCCACCCAGCAGCCGGAATAGCGCGACAGCTCCCAGCCGATGATGCCGTAGTCGAGGATTTCCTGGACGTTGGACGGGTTGAGCACCGGGATCGAGGCGGCGATGAAGGCGTGCTCGCTCTGGTGCGGCAGCGTCGAGGACTTGCAGCCGTGGTCGTCGCCGGCCAGCAGCAACACGCCGCCATGGGGCGAGACACCGGCGGCGTTGCCGTGCTTGAAGACGTCGCCGGAGCGGTCCACCCCCGGGCCCTTGCCGTACCACATGGCGAACACGCCATCGTATTTCGCGCCGGGGAACAGGTTGGCCTGCTGGCTGCCCCACACCGCGGTGGCGGCGAGCTCTTCGTTGACGCCGGGCTGGAAGTGGATGGCGTGCTGCTTGAGGTAGTCGCGCGCTTCCCAGAGGCTCTTGTCCAGCCCGCCCAGTGGCGAGCCGCGATAGCCGGAAATGAAGCCACCGGTGTTCAGGCCGCGGGCCTGGTCACGCTGGTGCTGCAGCATCGGCAGGCGGGTCAGCGCCTGGGTGCCGGTGAGGTACAGATGACCGGTTGCGAGCCGGTACTTGTCATCCAGACGGATCTCGGCCAGAGACATGGGGCGCTCCTAATTTGTTGTTATCGGAGTCTGGGCGGCATCGTGTGCTGCCCGCCTGACGGGTCGTGGGCAGCCGCACGGAAGCTGTCCCACGCCGGCGATCGGCAGGGGATCGCCCCGCCGTCGCGTGTCGATTAAAAGTCTGGCCGTGACGCGGAGAGATTTTCTTTCTACTTTTGCGGTAGAACAGTGCTTCTGTGCATGAATCATTCGCCTACAAGAAGAAAACAGGAACAGCCATGCAAACCTCGCCCCTGAGCAGCATCGACCGCAAGATTCTCCTGCTGCTGCAACACAACGCCGACCTGTCCGCGGCGGAAATCGCCGAGAAGGTGGAACTGTCGCAATCGCCGTGCTGGCGGCGGATCAACCGCATGCAGGAAGAAGGGCTGATCGAGCGCAAGGTCGCCCTGCTCAACCCGAAGAAGCTCGGGCTGAACATGACGGTGTTCGTCAACATCAAGCTCTCGGCGCACGGGCGCAGCAACCTCGACGAGTTCGAGCAGGCGGTGGTCGGCTATCCCGAGGTGCTGGAGTGCTACACCATGGCCGGCGAGTCGGACTACCTGCTCAAGGTGCTGGCCAAGGACATCGACAGCTACGAACGCTTCCTGCGCGACCAGCTGCTGCAGCGGCCGCACGTGCAGGAAGCGCACTCGCACATCGCCATGAGCGAGGTGAAACGGACCACGGAATTGCCGCTGGATTGAGCGGGGCCGGGGCAATCGGTGGACAAGGCTTCGCCGTTAGCCACCCTACGCGTCGTCAGCGCTAATCGGCCGTAGGGTGGAAAACGGCCAATGGCCTTTTCCACCAACGCAGCGCCACGACTGTGGCTAATCCCCCGGAAGCCCTTCCACCCGGCCGCCCAGGCCGATGCCGCGCGCCTCGAACCAGCCGCGATTCGCCTCCAGCGCATAGCGCGCCGGGGCCTGCGAACAGCGGACCGCGGTGCTGAGCGGCTCCAGTTCGAACAGGTCGACGATCACCCCGTCCTCATCGAGAAACACCGCCGACAGCGGCAACGGCGTGTCCTTCATCCACAGGCAGTGGTGCCGCACCTCGTCGAAGCGGAACAGCATGCCGCCGTCCGCCGCCAGTTCGGTACGCCGCATCAGGCCACGCCGGCGCGCCTCGGCGGTGACGGCATATTCGGCCTCCAGCCGATGCGTGCCCAGCTGCAATGACAGCGGCTCGGCCGCCTGCGCGAGCGGGGCGAAGAACAGCGACATCAGAAGCGCAATACGCATCGACCTACCCTCCCTGAAAGCGGCCGCGGCGGGAACAGCCCCAGCGGACGATACTCATAAGCGAAACGATCGCCGCCATGCGGCGCGCCATAACGACAACAAGCGAGGTGAAACCATGATCCACAGAATAACCGCTGCCAGCGTCTACCTGGTGCAACGCTTCCTGCCCTCACCTTTCGTCTTCGCCATCCTGCTCACACTGATCGTACTGATCGCGGCCATGCTCGGCACCGGCCAGGGCCTGCCGGCCATGGCACAGCACTGGGGCAACGGTCTGTGGAACCTGCTGGCGTTCACCATGCAGATGTCGCTGATCCTGGTCACCGGCCATGCCCTGGCACGCGCCCCGGCGATCAACCGCCTGCTCGATCGCATGGCGCGAACGCCGCAGACGCCCGGACAGGCCATCGTGCTGGTCACGCTGGTGGCGCTGGCCGGCTCCTGGATCAACTGGGGCTTCGGCCTGGTCATCGGCGCGGTGTTCGCCCGCGCCCTGGCGCGTCAGGTACGCGGGGTCGACTACCCGCTGCTGGTGGCCTCGGCCTATTCGGGCTTCCTGATCTGGCACGGCGGCTTCTCCGGTTCGATTCCGCTGTCGCTGGCCAGCGGCGGTGCGGACCTGGAGAAGATGAGCGGCGGCGTGCTGAGCGAAGCCATCGGCGTCGGCCAGACGCTGTTCGCGCCCTACAACCTGATCATCATCGCCGTGCTGGTGGTCGGCCTGCCGCTGCTGAACTGGGCCATGCAGCCGAAGACGCCGAAGGTGGTGGACCCGGCGCTGCTGGAGGAACCACAGCCGGCCGATATCCCGCGGGCAAGCGCCACCCAGCGCCTGGACGACAGCCGCATCCTCGGCCTGGTCGTGGTGGCGCTGGCGCTGCTGTTCTTCTACCAGCACTTCCGCGCCAACGGCCTGGCCCTGAGCCTGAACATCGTGATCTCGATCTTCCTCTTCGCCGGGCTGCTGATGCACGGCACGCCGGAGCGCTACATGCGCGCCATCGAGGAGAGCATCCGCGGCATCGCCGGCATCGTCGTGCAATTCCCCTTCTACGCCGGGATCATGGGATGATGGTCGGCGCCAACACCGCCGGCGTCTCCCTCGGCCGTCAGGTCACCGATACCTTCATCGCCTGGTCGTCGGCCGACAGCTTTCCGGTACTGGCATTCCTCAGCGCCGGCCTGGTCAACGTCTTCGTGCCCTCCGGCGGCGGCCAATGGGCGGTGCAAGGGCCGGTCATGCTGCCGGCCGGCGCCGCGCTGGGCGTGGCGCCAGAAGTCACGGCCATGGCGATCGCCTGGGGTGATGCCTGGACCAACATGATCCAGCCGTTCTGGGCCCTGCCGCTGCTGGGCATCGCCGGGCTGGGCGCGCGCGACATCATGGGCTACTGCCTGCTCAGCCTGGTGTTCTCCGGCGTAGTGATCGCCGGCGGGTTGTACTGGCTGAGCTGAACCCTCCGCGCCGGCCGCCTGCGGCCGGCGCGCGGCCAATGTCCGGATTCATGGACATGCATGTCCGGCACGGCGGACATGCGCCTCGTCCACGTTTCTGGACACTCTCGTAAAACTCCTTTTCTATCAATAAGTTGCGTACTGGCACGGATCTCGCTATCCCTATCCGCGCGGCACGCCCGCAGCCGAACAACAACAACAGACCGCCTGCCGTGCAGCAGCGAGCCTCCCGGATGCCTCGGCAGCATTCGGTCGCGCCGCAGCGGGCCAGGAGAATCGTCCCGATGAGCGTCATCATCGCGCTTGCTGCTCTCACCCTGCTGATGCTCGCGGCCTACCGTGGCTACAGCGTCATCCTCTTCGCCCCCATCGCGGCCATGGGCGCCGTGCTGCTGACCGACCCGTCGGCGGTGGCGCCGGCCTTCACCGGCATCTTCATGGAGAAGATGGTCGGCTTCATCAAGCTGTACTTCCCGGTGTTCCTGCTCGGCGCAGTGTTCGGCAAGCTGATCGAACTGTCCGGCTTCTCGCGCTCCATCGTCGCCGCGGCGATCCGCCTGCTCGGCACCAGCCAGGCGATGCTGGTGATCGTGCTGGTCTGCGCGCTGCTAACCTACGGCGGCGTGTCGCTGTTCGTGGTGGTGTTCGCGGTCTATCCGTTCGCCGCCGAGATGTTCCGCCAGAGCAACATGCCCAAGCGGCTGATCCCGGCCACCATCGCCCTCGGCGCGTTCACCTTCACCATGACCGCGCTGCCGGGTACGCCGCAGATCCAGAACATCATCCCCACCACCTTCTTCAACACCACCACCTGGGCGGCGCCCTGGCTGGGCCTGCTCGGCACGCTGTTCGTCTTCGGCCTCGGCATGCTCTACCTCAAGTGGCAGTTGCGCAAAGCCCTGGCCGCCGGCGAGGGCTATGGCAGCAACCTGCGCAACGAACCGGAGACGCCGTCGGACATCGCGCTGCCCAATCCCTGGCTGGCGCTGTCGCCGCTGATCCTGGTGCTGGTGGCCAACCTGCTGTTCACCCGCTGGATTCCGCAGGCCTATGGTGCCAGCCACAGCCTGCAACTGGGCGGCATGAGCGCCCCGCTGGTCACCGAGGTGGGCAAGGTAACGGCGATCTGGGCGGTGGAAGCGGCGCTGCTGCTGGGCATCCTGCTGGTGGTGGCGAGCAGTTTCCGCACCCTGCACGGCAAGCTGGCCGAGGGCAGCCGCACCGCGGTGGCCGGCTCGCTGCTGGCGGCGATGAACACCGCCTCGGAATTCGGCTTCGGTGCGGTGATCGCCTCGCTGCCGGGCTTCATCAGCGTCGCCGGTACGCTGTCGGCGATCCCCAATCCGCTGATCAACGAAGCCATCACCGTCAACCTGCTGGCCGGCATCACCGGCTCGGCTTCCGGCGGCATGAGTATCGCGCTCGCCGCGATGGCGGAGAATTTCGTCGCCGCCGCCAACGCCGCGCAGATCCCGCTGGAGGTGCTGCACCGGGTCGCCTCGATGGCCTCCGGCGGCCTCGACACCCTGCCGCACAACGGCGCGGTGATCACCCTGCTGGCCGTCACCGGCCTGACCCACCGCGAGTCCTACAAGGACATCTTCGCCATCACGCTGATCGCCACCACGGCGGCCTTCTTCGTGATCGGCGTGTTCTACCTGACCGGCATCGTCTGAGCGATGCGCACCCGTTGGCGGGCGGCTCGGCCAGCGCTCGCTACGCTTGTGTTGACTCACCCCAAAACAACGACCTCGAAGCGGGAGACCCCCTCATGAATCTCAAAGGCAAGACCGCGCTGGTCACCGGCTCCACCAGTGGCATCGGCCTCGGCATCGCGCTGAAGCTGGCCGAGGCCGGCGCCGACCTGCTGCTCAACGGCTTCGGCGACAGCGCTGCGGCGGTGGCCGAGGTGGCCAGGCACGGCGGCAAGGTGCACCACCACCCGGCGGACATGGCCAGCGCACAGCAGATCGGCGAGCTGTTCGCCTACGCCGAAGAGACGTTCGGCGGCGTCGATATCCTGGTCAACAACGCCGGCATCCAGCATGTGGCGCCGGTGGAGCAATTTCCCGTCGAGCGCTGGGACATGATCATCGCCATCAACCTCAGCTCGGCGTTCCACACCACGCGCCTGGCGCTGCCGGGCATGCGCCGGCGAGGCTGGGGGCGGATCATCAACGTCGCCTCGGCCCACGGGCTGGTCGGCTCGGCGCAGAAGTCCGCCTATGTCGCCGCCAAGCACGGGCTGGTCGGGCTGACCAAGGTGGTGGCGCTGGAGACCGCCACCACGCCGATCACCTGCAACGCCATCTGCCCGGGCTGGGTGTTGACGCCGCTGGTGCAGCAGCAGATCGACGAGCGCGCCCGCCAGGATGGCGACGTGCAGCGCGCCCGCCACGACCTGCTGGCCGAGAAGCAGCCGTCGCTGGATTTCGTCACCCCGGCGCAACTGGGCGCACTGGCGCTGTTCCTCTGCAGCGAGGCCGGCGACCAGGTACGCGGCGCGGCCTGGAACATGGACGGCGGCTGGGTCGCACAGTAGCCCGCCAGCGGCTTTTGCTGACCTGCGACAAAGCGGCCGGACAAAAGACGCGCGGCCGCTTGGCAAGCGCAACGTGCTGGGGATAGGGTCTTGTTGCCATCCCCCAGCGAAACCGCCCGCATGACCACGATTGCCAGCGACACACCGACCAGCGGCAAAGCCCCCGTGCACCTGGCCCTGCGCCGGGTCGCCATCGACACCTACCGCGAAAACGTCGCCTACCTGCACCGCGACTGCGCCGCCTGCCGCGCCGAGGGTTTCCAGGCGCTGGCCAAGGTGGAGATCCGCGTCAACGGCAAGCGCATCCTGGCCAGCCTCAACCTGGTGGACGACCCGGCCATCGTCGGTATCACCGAGCTGGGCTTGTCCGAGGACGCCTTCGCCCAGCTCGGCGCCGAGGCCGGCGTGCCCGCCGCGATCGCCCAGGCCGAGCCGGCCGCCTCCATCCCGGCGCTGCACCGCAAGATCGCCGGCGAACGCCTGCTCCGCGAAGACTTCCAGGCCATCGTGCGCGACATCGCCGAGCACCGCTATTCGAAGATCGAGCTGACCGCCTTCGTCGTCGCCTGCAACCAGGGCGAACTGGACCGCGAGGAGGTGTACTTCCTCACCGACGCCATGGCCCGGGTCGGCCGCCGCCTCGACTGGCATGAGCACCCGGTGGTGGACAAGCACTGCATCGGCGGCATTCCCGGCAACCGCACCTCGATGCTGGTGGTGCCGATCGTCGCCGCCCACGGCATGCTCTGCCCGAAGACCAGCTCGCGGGCGATCACCTCGCCGGCCGGCACCGCCGACACCATGGAGGTGCTGGCCAACGTCCAGCTGCCATTCGAGCGCCTCTGCGAGATGGTCCGCGACGAGCGCGGCTGCCTGGTCTGGGGCGGCACCAGCGAGCTGTCGCCGGCCGACGACGTGCTGATCGCGGTGGAGCGGCCGCTGTCGATCGACTCGCCGGGACAGATGGTCGCCTCGATCCTGTCGAAGAAGATCGCCGCCGGCTCCACCCACCTGCTGCTGGACATTCCCATCGGCCCCACCGCCAAGGTGCGCTCGATGGCCGAGGCGCAGCGCCTGCGCAAGCTGTTCGAGTTCGTCGCCTCGCGCCTGGGGCTGACCCTGGACGTGGTGATCACCGACGGCCGCCAGCCCATCGGCGCCGGCATCGGCCCGGTGCTGGAGGCGCGCGACGTGATGCGCGTACTGCAGAACGACCCGCGCGCGCCCAACGACCTGCGGCAGAAGGCGCTGCGCCTGGCCGGCCGCATGCTCGAGTTCGATCCCGACGTGCGCGGCGGCGACGGCTATGCCATCGCCCGCGACATCCTCGAATCCGGCCGGGCGCTGAAGAAGATGCATTCGATCATCGAGGCCCAGGGCGGCAAGGTCTTCGACCACAACCAGCCGCCGCTGGCCAAGCTCAGTTTCGACGTGCTGGCCGACCGCGATGCGATGGTCACCGGCATCGACAACCTGCAGCTGGCGCGCATCGCCCGGCTGGCCGGCGCGCCCAAGGTCCAGGGCGCCGGCGTCGACCTGCTGCGCAAGCTCGGCGAGCCCGTGCAGGCCGGCGACTGCCTGTATCGCGTCTACGCGGACTTCCCCGCCGACCTCGCCTTCGCCCGCCAGGCCAGCGAGCGCGCCAGCGGCTTCAGCCTCGGCCATGCCGACCAGCTTCCGACCGTCTACGTGGAGTTCTGATGCACAGCCTGCTGCTGTATTTCGCCGACGAACGCGACGCCGCCCTGCGCCTGGCCGAGGCCTGCGGCCTGCCGGCCGCCATGGTCGAGCGCCACCGTTTTCCCGATGACGAGCTGCGCCTGCGCCTGCCGCTGGCCGAGGGCGAGGCGCTGGCCGGGCAACTGGTGCTCTACCGCGGCCTCGACCACCCCAACGAGAAGCTCGTCGAGCTGCTGCTGGTGGCCGGCGAGGCGCGGCGCCTGGGCGCCCGGCGGCTGATCCTGGTCGCGCCGTACCTGGCCTACATGCGCCAGGACATCGCCTTCAATCCCGGCGAGGTGGTCAGCCAGCGGGTGATCGGCCAGCTCCTCGCCAGCCAGTTCGACGGCTTGATCACCGTCGATCCGCACCTGCATCGCGTCGCCACCCTGCACGAAGCGGTGCCGCTGGCCGCGGCGGTGGCCCTTTGCGCGGCGCCGGCGCTGGCCCGGCTGATCGCCGAACGCCATCCCGACGCGCTGCTGCTCGGCCCGGACGCCGAAGCCAGGCAGTGGATCGAGGCCGCCGCCGCGGCGCACGGTTTCGAACATGGCGTATGCAGCAAGGTGCGCCACGGCGATCATCGGGTCGAGATCGCGCTGCCGGCGCTGGATTTTGCCGGGCGCCGCGTGGTGCTGCTGGACGATGTCGCCAGCTCCGGTCGCACCCTGGCCCAGGCCGCGCAGAAGCTGCTGGCGGCCGGCGCGGCCTCGGTGGACGTGGCGGTGACCCATGCGCTGTTCGCCGGCGATGCGCTCGAGGTGATCCGCGCGGCCGGCGTCGGCCAGATCTGGAGCACCGACTGCATCGCCCACGAAAGCAACGCGGTGTACATGGCAACGCAGCTGGCCGAGGCGCTGCGCCCGCTGCTGCGTTGACACAGTCAATGCACGCGCGTGGCCTGCACGGATGTGCGTGGAGGGCTGAAATCCGCCCTGCCTAGCCGCCCTGTCGCCTCAGGTCACGTGCACAGCCAACCCGCAGGAGCCCGGGGGACGCCGAGTCCTTGCCGGCGATCATCGGCGTCGCGGCGAATCGCCCGCAAGCGGCGCCTACGATAGCCATGGCCACAGCCGCCTACCACTGCAGTTGCAGCGTGCTGTCGAATGCGCGTGGTTCCCCGCTCAACGGATCGCGAAAACGCAGGCCGCGCGCCAGCAGCTTGAGCGGCCGCGCGTAGTCGTCCGTGTCGCGCTCGTCACGTTCGAGCAGCCGCGGGTAGAACGGGTCGTTGCAGATGCCGGCGCCGAGCGAGGCCATGTGCAGGCGCAACTGGTGCTTGCGGCCGCTGATCGGCGACAGCCCGTAGCGCCAGAGCTCGCCCCGGCGTTCGAGCACCTCGATCAGCGTCTCGCTGTTAGGCTCGCCCGCGCCTTCGCGCATCAGGAAGAACGGCTCGCCGGCGACCATGCGCAGACGCCGGCGCAGCGGGAAATCGAGCTGCGGCAGCGCCGGGCAGATCGCTTCGTAGCGCTTGTGGATCTCGCGCCGGCGAAACAGCGCCTGGTAGGCGCCGCGGCTTTCGCGGTTGCTGGAGAACAGCACCAGCCCGGCGGTGAGCCGGTCGATGCGGTGGATCGGCACCAGGTCGGGGTTGCCCAGGCGCTTGCCCAGGCGGGCCAGCAGCGTTTCCTCGACGTACTCGCCGGCGGGCATCACCGCGAGGAAATGCGGCTTGTCGACCACCACCAGATGGTCGTCGACATGGAGGATGCGTTCCTCGAACGGCACCGGCGTCTCGTTCGGCACCTCACGGAAGTAGTGGATGCGCAACCCGGGCCGATAGGGATGCTGCGCAGTGATCGGCCGCCGCTCGGCATCCAGCACCCGGCCGCGGGCCATGCGGTCGAGCCAGGTCATGCGGTCGATGGCCGGGAAACGATCGCACAGGCAATCGAGCACGGTGCGCCAGTCGCCTGGAGGCAGGTGCACGGTGCTGGGGCGGGAGTTCGAAGCGGGCATGGTGCGAAGATGGCGACGGGCGGGGCCGGCGATGATAACCGCTATGCGCTTGGCTGGCCTCCCCGGCGGCAGGGCGGACGAACGCCCTGCATGGGAAAGGCGCGGTCAGTCTTCCTTGTCCTTGGTGACTTCGCCGGTCCGGCCGTCGATCCGGAACTCGTACTTCTTGCCGTCCTGCTTCAGGCCCTCGCCTTCCCAGCCATCGTTGTCGGCCTCGATGCCGTGCAGCTCGGTGTAGCCGGCAGCCTTGGCCTTTTCCACGGCCTGCTCGAGAGTGATCCAGTCGGCACCGGGCCTGTCCGCCGCGAAGGCGGCAGCGGAACCCAGGATGGCAACGGCGAACGCGGCGGTCAGGGGTTTGTTGTACATCTCGTCTTTCCTTCTGCGAACGAACGGGTCGAGCCGCCGTTGCGGCTCATGGGATTACGAGCCCGGCAACCGGCGGGAAGTTCAACCGTACGCCCGGGCGAATCGCATGGCCAGGTGTCGATTCCGCCCGGCGCCATTCGATACATACTCAGGAGCCCTGCCGCGCGATGGGCCGCAGCAGGTTTGCGAACTCACGCCACCGGAGGTTCCCATGAGCACGCACAAGGTCGTATCCGAACAGGACTGGCTGGCCGCCCACAGCGCCCATCTGCTCGAGGAGAAGCAGCTCACCCACCAGCGCGACGCCCTCCATGCCAAGCGCCGCCAGCTGCCCTGGCGCCGCATCGAACAGGACTACATCTTCCACGACGCCAGTGGCCCGGCTCGCCTCGGCGAGCTGTTCGCCGGGCGCAGCCAACTGATCATCAAGCACTTCATGTTCGGCCCGGACTGGACCGAGGGCTGCGTCGGCTGCTCGTTCGAGGCGGATCACATCCAGGGCGCGCTGGTGCACCTGGAGCACCACGACGTCAGCTTCGCCGCCATCTCGCGGGCTCCGTTCGACAGGCTGGAGGCGTTCCGCCGGCGCATGGCTGGCACTTCCGCTGGCTGTCGTCGGCCGGCAGCAGTTTCAACCGCGACTTTCACGTGTCCTTCGAGCCCGACGACATCGTCGCTGGCAAGGTCTTCTACAACTATGTCTGGCAGCCCTTCGTCTGCGAGGAGCTGTCGGGGTTCAGCGTGTTCCTGCGCGACGAGCAGGGCGACATCTTCCACACCTTCTCCGCCTATGGGCGCGGCGCGGAAGAGCTGCTCGGCACCTATGTGCTGCTGGACATGACGCCCCACGGCCGCAACGAGAACGGCCCGAACCACGACCTCACCGACTGGGTGCGCCATCACGACCGCTACGGCAGCGGCGGCGGCGTCATGCCGAACGGGCGCCCCAGCTCGGATACCGGCGGTTGCTGCCACGACTAGTCGCCTGTGGCGCCGGAAGCTGACGATGCGCGGCGGCGGCCGTCGCACGCGAGCGAGGGATGCCTGTCTCGGCGACGCGGGGCGTTCAGCTTCGCGTAAGCCCATGGCCGTAACCTGTGCAGCGTCGAAACCAACCACAGGTAACCCACCATGAAAACCCTCGCAACCGTACTGACCGCCGCCACCCTCGCCTTCGGCGCCAACCTGGCACTGGCCAAGGACCTCGGCCCGGACGAGGCCCTGCGCCTGCGCGACGCCGGCACCATCCTGTCCTTCGAGAAACTCAACGAAGCGGCCCTGGCCAAGCACCCCGGCGCCACCGTCGAGGAAACCGAGCTGGAGGAAGAATACGGCCGTTACGTCTACCAGCTTGAATTGCGCGACGCCAAAGGTGTGCAATGGGACCTGGAGCTCGACGCCAAGACCGGCGAAGTGCTGAAGGACCAACAGGACGACTGATGCCAGCGATGCGCGCCTCCCTTTCCCTGACACTGGCCCTGCTGCTCGCCGCCACCCCGGTGGCGAGCCGCGACCTGGACCAGGACGAAGCCCTGCGGCTGCGCCGCGAGGGCCTCATCATGCCGCTGGAAAACCTGCTGCAACACGCCCTGGAACGCTATCCGGGCGCACGCCTGCTGGAAGCGGAGCTGGAGGAGGAGGACGGCATCTACGTCTACGAGATCGAACTGCTCACCACCGAGGGCGTCGCCCGCGAGCTGGAACTCGATGCCCGCGACGGCCGCCTGCTCAAGGATGAGGAAGACTGAATGCGCCTGCTGCTGGTCGAAGACAACGTGCCTCTGGCCGACGAACTGGCCGCCAGCCTCGGTCGCCACGGCTATGCCATCGACTGGCTGGCCGACGGCCGCGACGCCGACTACCAGGCACCAGCGAGCCCTACGACCTCATCGTGCTCGACCTCGGCCTGCCCGGCAAACCGGGGCTCGAGGTGCTGCGCGACTGGCGCGCGCGCGGGCTGACGGCACCGGTGCTGATCCTCACCGCCCGCGGCTCCTGGGCCGAGCGCATCGAGGGGCTCAAGGCCGGCGCCGACGACTACCTGACCAAACCCTTCCATCCCGAGGAATTGCTGCTGCGCATCCAGGCCCTGCTGCGCCGCGCCCATGGCCTGGCCAACCAGCCGCTACTGCGCGCCGGCGGGCTGGAGCTGGACGAGGGCCGCCAGAGCTGCCGCAAGAACGGCGAGGAAATCGCACTGACCGCCGGCGAATTCCGCCTGCTGCGCTACTTCATGCTGCATCCCGGCCAGCTGCTGTCGAAGACCCAGCTGGCCGAACACCTCTACGACGGCGAGACCGAGCGCGACTCCAACGTCATCGAGGTGCATGTCAACCGCCTGCGCGGCAAGCTCGGTCGCGAACTGATAGAAACCCGCCGCGGCCAGGGCTATCGCTTCGGCAACCAGCCGTGAGATCCATCCAGCGCAGCCTCGCCCTAGGGCTGGTCGCGGCGCTGCTGGTGGTCGCCCTGCTGCTGGTGCAGACCAGCCTCTGGCTGTTCGAAGCGGGCCTCAAGCGCAGCCTGGAGGCCGACCTGCGCGAAGAAGCCGAGGGTCTGCTGATCGCCGTGGTCAACGGCCCCGACGGCGTGCAGCTGGATACCCAGCGGCTCAGCCCGCGCTACCAGCGGGCCTTTTCCGGCCACTATTTCCAGATCCAGCTACCCGACCGCACCTGGCGCTCGCGCTCGCTCTGGGACGCCACGCCGCAATGGCCGCAGGCGCCCGGCCTGGCCAGCGAACTGCTGGACGGCCCGCAACGGCAGCGTCTGCTGAGCTATCGCGCGCAGTACCGGCGCGAAGGCCAGCCCATCGTCATCAGCGTCGCGCAGGACTATACGCCAGTGCTCGACAGCTTCGCCCGGGTGCGTCTGAGCGGCCTGGGCCTGGTCGGCGTGGCGCTGCTGGTGTTCCTGCTGGTGCAGCGCTACGCCATGGCCCTGGCGCTGCGCCCGCTGGAGCGCATCCGCCAGCAGATCGCGCAACTGCAGCAGGGCCAGCGCCAGCAGCTCGACAGCCAGGCGCCGCTGGAATTGCAGCCGCTGGTGGCGCAGATCAACCACCTGCTGGCGCATACCGAAGACACCCTGCAACGCTCGCGCCACGCGCTGGGCAACCTCGGCCATGCGCTGAAGACACCCCTGGCGGTACTCGGCAGCCTGACCCGGCGCGAGGAGCTGGCCGCCTATCCGGAGCTGCAGGCGGGCCTGCAGGAGCAGCTGGCGCAGATCCAGCAGCGCGTCAGCCGCGAGCTCGGCCGCGCCCGGCTGGCCGCGGACGTGCTGCCCGGCGCGCACTTCGACTGCGACGCGGAACTGCCGGCACTGTTCGAAACGCTGGCGATGATCCACCGCCAGGACCTCGACCTGCGCTGGCAGGCGCCGCCCAGCTGCCGCCTGCCGCGCGACCGCGAGGACATGCTGGAGCTGCTCGGCAACCTGCTGGACAACGCCTGCAAATGGGCCCGGAGCAAGGTCGTGCTGACCATCGAGCAGGCCGACGGCGGCTATCGGCTGCGCGTCGAGGACGACGGCCCGGGCATCGCGCCGGCGCAGCGCGAGAAGGTTCTCGCCCGCGGCGCCCGCCTGGACGAGTCGGCGCAAGGCCATGGCCTCGGGCTGGGCATCGTCGACGACATCGTCGCGGCCTGGCGCGGCGAATGGACACTGGACGACAGCCCGCTGGGCGGGCTGCGGGTCACGATCCGCCTGCCGGCGGGACATTGAGGCGGGACCAAGCAGCAACGCTGTCGCGCAGCAAACAGGGGGGCAGGTTCCTGTAGGAGCGTGGCCATGCGCGCGAATCGCGGGCATGGCCCGCTCTTACAGAAAGCCGGCTTGCCGGCGAGCATCGGCGTTGCGCGCCGATCGCCCGCAAGGACTCGGCGTCCCCCAGGCTCCTGCAAAAGACATCCTGTGCCATGGCCATGGAACGGATGTGGTGTCGTTCGCAGGCAGGGCCTGCTCCAACAAGGGGCAGCGCCTAGTGCGGGCGGGCCAGCTCGTTGCGCATATCTTCGAGAATGGTCTCCACCAGCAGGGTGTTCTGCACCTGGTGCCCAGCCATGACCCGTGTCGCCTCGGTGCCGTTGATCGGGTAGCCGACATGGACCACCAGGCGGCCGTCCGCCTGCGGCTCGACGCGCGTGCGGTACTGTGAGGTGAAGGTTTCGGCCAGGTGGCGGGACAAGGTCTTCATCGAGCGTCTCGAAGCAATGAGCCTGTCACAGAGACCTTGCCCCGCGCCTGGAGATTCCAGCCGTCCATCGGGATGGTGTGCCAGGTTCACCAAACGCTCATCTAGCGGCCTGTGCGGTTAGCGGATTAAAACCACCGAACGGTCCTGGGTTCCCAAGACGCGACGAACCACAGGGCTACAGCGAAGACCGCAACGCGGTATCGGGCCATGAACGTCGAAATGGACTGCTGCCCACTAGCCAGCCGGCAGATCGACGCTGAAGCAGGCGCCCGACGACTCGTTGCGCGCCGTCAGCTCCCCCCCCATCTGGCGAATGATGCCGTAGCTCACGGACAGCCCGAGGCCTGTGCCCTGTCCCACCGGTTTGGTGGTGAAGAACGGATCGAACACCCGCTCCAACAGCTCCGGCTCGATGCCACCGGCATTGTCCTGCACCTCGACCCGAACCCGCCCCTCCCGTGCCCCGGCGCCCAGCCGGACCCACGGCTGCAGCGTCGGCTCGCGCGCTTTGCGCTCCAGCAAGGCATCTCGTGCGTTGACCAGCAGATTGATCAGTACTTGCTCCAGTTGGTCAGCGTGGCCGCAGACCTCCGGTAGTTCAGCCAGCTCCAACTCCAGCCGGATACCCTGCTGTTGCATATCCTCGCATATCAGAGCGACAGCCCCCTCGATGGCCGCCCGTGGCCGGAAGCGTTGCCATTCGATCTCGGAACGCCGGCCGAAGCCGCGCATGTGATTGACGATCCGCGCGGCACGCTGGACCTGCCCCTCGATGCGTTCGAGCTTGGCCGCCAGGTACTCATCGGTCAGCCCACCGTTCTCCACGCGCTTGAGCAGATTCATCAGCGCCGCCCGCATCACGTTGAGCGGCTGACTGATCTCGTGGGCAATACCCGTGGCCATGGTTCCCAGAGTGGCCATCTTCGCACTCTGGTGCAGTTGCTGGCGGGAACGGTGCAGCTCCGTGTCGTCGCGACCGACCGCCTGAATCTCGACGAGCCGCCCCGCGCAGTCGAAGACCCCACGCTCCGCCCATAGCCACCAGGCGTGCTCATGTCCCGGCAATTGCACACGGATCTCCGCAGTGCACAGCGGTTGTTCCGGAGTCAGCGCAGCAATGCGCCGGCGAAATGCCTCGCACTGCTCGTCAGATAAATAGTCCACCAGGCTCAGACTGCCGACCAGCTCCGGCGGGCAGCCCAGGTAGTCCAGCAGCGGACGGTTGGCGAAACTCAGGGACAGGTCTGGGCGGTAACGGCAGATCATACTGGGCGAGTCCTCCACTAGCAGGCGGTAGCGCTCCTCGCTCTGCCGGACCCGCTCAGCCGCCTCGCGCGCCTCGGTCACGTCGAGATACAGCCCGACCGCTTCCAGTGGCCGTCCGTAGTCGTCACGCAGCATCTTGGCCTCGTCGAGTATCCAGTGATAGCCGCCGTGGCGATCACGCATGCGATAGTGACAGCTCGCCTTGCCCTCACGTAGTAGCCGGCGCGTGCGCTTCAGGAAGATGTCCCGGTCGTCCTCATGTACCAATGACAGCAGCGAGCGTTCGCACAGCTCGGCCAGCGTCCAGCCCAGCACGACCTCGAGACTCGCGCTGAAAAATTCCGGCCGCAGCACGCCCTCCTCGCAATGCTGCACGTAAATGATGGCCGGGGCGCTGTCTACCAGACTCTCCAAGCGCGCGGTGGCTGCCGCCGCAACCGCTTCGTTCGCCTTGATATCGTCAATGTCGACGGCGAAACCGATGACCCGCTGCCGCTGCGCCCGGGCGCTAAGCCGGAACCAGCGCCAGCTCCCCGCCACGGACAGACGCAGGGCCTGCACGAACTGCCCGCCTGCGGCTGCAACGTCGGCTAGGCGAACACGGAATTCGTCGCGGTCCGCCGGGTGCACCAGAGCAGGCCAATCCACCTCCGACTCCCCGGCCACCCCCAACGCATCCCCCAGGCAGGGCCCGAGCAGGTAGCGGCCGGTCTGCGAGCAGTATTCCCACCAGCCGCTGCCGAGCATGTCCTGCAGGCACGCATTGCGCTCGTCTTCCTCCCTGCGGGTCTCGTCGCGTAGGTGCTGGAGCCAGGGTGCAACCACGCCGTCCACCAGTCGCATCCAGTCTTCGCGGGTCAAGTCACTGGTCTCGGCCGTCCCGGCATGACACACCAGATACGCCTCGACGCCGTCGCGCCCGCCATGGGGCACCAGCCAGAGGTCGCCGGTGGCATCCAGTCGCACGCTTCGCGGCGCGTTATCGACCAGGCCCGGCAGTCGCTGCAGTGCGCGCTCATCGGGGAAAGCCGGCGCTCTCGGTTGCACGAACCGGCGAGCCAGCCGCCAGCGCCGATCCGCCTGGGCTACCAGCACCCCCGCGCCGGGGATGGCCAGGCGCAGGACCAAGCCTTCGAGGAACTCGTCCAGCAGCGTATCCCGGTCGGTATTACGCGCCAATCGCAAGCGTCGTCCCAGCTCAGCGCCATGATCCAGCAGCCGCAGGCGCCTTTCCTGAGCCCTGGCGCGCTCGACCTGATCGCTCACATCCAGCAGCCACAGCGACCAGCCACCAGGCAACCGCTCCAGCCAGCCCCGGGTGTGCAGGCGGGTACCGGCTCTTCCCCTGAAAGCCAGGTCGAGCGCCTGGCCCTCCAGTATCGGAAAGTCCTCGGCGGCCCAGGCGGGTGGCTCGGCCAGCAAATGAGCGAGTTCGATGCCCGCAGTATTCACCGCATCATCCAGCCGTGCCGCCAACGCGCCCTTGCAATCACGCACTCTGCACGCTGTATCCAGCTCGATATAAAGGCCCTGCCAAATTGATACATCCATCACACAATTAATGGCGCCCGATTTTTGACTTATACCGAATTGATTCAACTGGTTGTTCATATCCCTGCCCAGAACTTCAAATCCTCGAGAACCAGAAAGACGAAACTGCCGCTATTCCCTAGAATTAAAAGTCTTCATCGAAAACACCAGTTACCTATGATAGGCCGTCGTTTTTAGTGACCCGGAGAAGGGTAATGCTGCAAATACTTCTGATTGCCTGGATATTGCTATGCGCCGCTATCGATGCTCGATTTCGGCGTGTCCCCAACCTGCTCGTCGGTATCGGCCTGATCGGTGCACTGCTGGTCCTGCTGCTGTCCAGTCAGACATTGACCGGCGCATCCTGGAACCAAGCCATGATGGCCCTGCTGGCCGGCCTGCTGCTGGGCGTGCCCGGATATCGCCGGGGCCAGATGGGTGCCGGCGACGTCAAACTGCTGGCCGTGCTCGGCCTGGCCAGCGACCTCATGCATCTGCTGTTCAGTGTCGTTGGTGCCGGCCTAGCCCTTGTGGTCTGGGGCTTGGCGGCAGCCCGTCTATGGCGGTACCTGCCTGCAGCCACCCGCACGAACCTGGCGCATTTCGCGCCGGAAAACATCCAGCGGCTCCCTTACATACCGTTTCTGCTAGTGGGTTTTCTGGGTGCGACTGCGTTGCTTGTATAACTAAAGAATTAACACTTTCGGCTAGCAACCCAGAAAAGCATTGACCAATATCAACATGGGATTACTGCTTCCGTATAATCACCAAAAAAAACAAGTACTGTCTTAGAACAACATCCTCAACTCAGCCTTGCCCTCATTAAGAACGGAATAGGTCCCAACATGAATAACACGGCAATACATAAAATCCTCATTATTGACAACGAGCCTTTTATCGTCGAAGAACTTTGTGAGTTCTTCTGCGAGCATGGTCACAGTTGCGTCGGCGCGGGATCATCGCAGGAAGCCTTCGAGCGCTTCCATGGCGACCCCGCGATCTCTATCGTCCTGACTGACCTCTACATGCCGGGCATCAATGGCATCCAGCTGGTGCAAACCCTGCACGAACAGGCCGGCGGGCATCGCTCTTTCGAAGCCATCCTGTTCACCGGGCAGTCTGACAAGCAGGACGTTATCCAAGCCATGCGCACCGGCTTTGCCGACTACTATCAGAAACCGCTGCACCTCGCCGACCTGCTCGCTGGCGTCGAACGGCTCGCTAGCCGGCTCGACAAGCGGAACCGCGAGCAACATCTGGGCAACCTCAGCCAGCGCCTGCAAAACCTCACCTCGTCGCTGGAGGAGCTCTGCCTGGACATCCACAAGTTCCAGCAATTGCCGGCACAGGCCCCGGAAGCCCATATGCTGGCCCGACAGCCCGCCGACTCGCTGGCCAACAAGCTGTCGCGCCGCCAGTTCGAGGTGTTACAACTGATCTCCCGGGGCATGACCAACTACCAGATCGCCTGCGCACTGGGCATCCGTGAGAACACGGTCAAACTCTACGTCTCGCAGATCCTGCGCATCACCAACATGCACAATCGCACCCAGTTGGCGTTGGCCTTGTCACCCAGCCAACCCTATCTATGAGCCACGGGGGACACCCGCTATTCATACACCCGGCCTTGACCTTCAGCGCTGCACGCTATCCCCGACATCCTCTTCGAAGAACTCCGGAATCGGATGTTTGAAGCTCTCCAGCCAGCGCTGCAGGACCAGTTCACGCTCGGCTGGCGTCGCCTGCTGTGGATGCCTGGAAGCCGCGCCACCCTCGCGCTGCAGCTGCAGCCAGGCGTCGCTCGTCGTCGGCACAGCGGCAACCAGCCTCCCACCCTCGTCAGCAGCCGCCCCCAGCGACAACAACAGAACGCCCCCCCCAATGGCTCGTTTCAGCATTTCATTGTCTCCTCATTCAGAACCACGAAACCTATTCCGGCGGGTTATTCGATACCGGTGATCGGTACCACCTGGCGTACGGGGGCCGACTGTACCTGTTGCACCCCGCTGCGGGCCGGAGGCAGCGCAGCGGAAGACGGCTGCGCAACGCGGACGACCGATGGCCGTGGTGCCTCGGCATTCGCCACCGCCCTGGACGGCACGGCAACCGGAGCCGGCGCCATGGCCGTCGCCGGCTTGACCGGCGCCACGGTGGTGGGCCCCTTCGCGGCGCCCGGGGCATCCTCTTCGCGCAAGCGCAGCGCGCGCTGCTCGGCCTCGCGAAACTGCGCCGGCGTCAGTTTGCGGCGACTCACCAACTCGCTGGCCTGAGGCCAGCGATTCTGGTACAGCAACAGGGTCAGCAGGTTCTCCGCCGCCCGGTTGTCGCGCTCGTTCAGCTCCAGCGCAGTGACCAGCTCGAAGTGGGCCTCCGGCAATTGGCGCAGGTTCAGGTAAACCACGCCGAGGTCGTTGCGCATGGCATCGTCGGTCGGCACTAGGCTGACGGCGCCACGCAGGTGTTCCAGCGCTTCGTCGTAGCGCCTGGCACTGGCGGCCAACTGCCCCAAGCCGTGATGGGCCTCGGCTGTCAGGCAACTGCCGAGCAACCCGCGGTACAGCCCTTGCGCTTCGCTGCGGCCCAACAGGCGCAGGATACGCGCCTTGCGCAGGCGGGCCTCCGGCAAATCGCCCGGCAGCCGTTCAAGGTTGGCCAACGCCGCATGCAGACGACCGCCCTCGAACATCTCCTGGGACAGGTTAATGGCCAGTTCCTGATCATGGGTCAGCGGCGCGCAGGTCGAAGGCGACGACGATATGCGCTCGATCAGCCAGGGCGAGCCCGAGGGCCCGCCCGCACATCCGGTCAAGGTTCCGATGACCAACAGCAAACCGCTCAATCGCCTCATCCTATTTCTCCCAAGGCCCGGATAATCGCTATGAAACCCGGCCCTGCCAGTACGATCAGCAGGGCCGGAAAAAGAAAGGTGATCATGACCACGGACATCTTCGCCGACAGCTTGGAGACCTTTTCCTGCAAGGCGCTCATGCGTCGATCGTCGATCAGCCGCTTCATCGTCAGCAGCGAAGCCATGGCGCCGCCCCCCTGCTGGATCAGTTGCTCGAGGATCACGAAGCAATCGGTGACCTCATCCACATCGACCAGTGCAGCCACATAGCGCAGCTCCTGGCCCAATTCGAGGCCGGCATCGACCCGCTGCAGGGCCTGCTGCAGCTCGGCAGCCAATTCGGGAAGAATCCCCTGGCCCTCGGCGGCCAGCACGCGCAACGCCTGCTCGACGGTCATGCCGACTTCGAAGAGGATGCGCAGCAGCGGGATGGCCGTGGAAATCTCTAGGGCCAGACGCGCCTGGCGCGCCGCGGCCGCCCGGGCCAGAAGCCGCTTGGGCACCAGGTAGCCGATGCCCAGGGCGAACAGCGGCGCCAGCCAGGCATGCTGCTGCGCCCCAGGCGCCAGCCACCCGGCAAGAACGGCCAGGCCGGCCAGCAGCAGCGGCAGGCCGAACTGGATGACCAGGAACAGGGTGCGCTGACGCGCCTGCCGCCAACCCAAGCGGTCGAGCAGTTGGCGCACCTCCGGGTCCAGGCTGCGCGCGCGGCGGACCAGAGAGCCGCTGTCGAGTTCGTGCAACAACCGCGCACCGCGCGCCACGCCGCCCACGCCCAGGCGCTCCACCACCTGGCGGCGGTGCCAGTGCTGACGCAGGATATTGCTCACCAGCAACACGGCGGCGGCCAGCAGCAGTGCCACGCTGAGAATCGTCGGGCCGTTCATCAGACACTCCTCTGCATGCGCCACAGCAGGAAGCTGCCGGCGGCCTGCAGTACGAAGGCGGCCAACAACACCAGCTTGCCGGTAGCATCTGCCCACAGGCCGAGCAGGAATGCCGGGGTGCTGATGAAAATGTACGCAGCCAGGGAGACCGGTAGGCCGGCCAGAACCAGCGCCGAGATGCGCGTCTCGCCGGTCATCGCCCGCAGCTGGCGGGCGGCCCGCTCGCGATCGCGGATCATGCCGATAAGATTCTCCAGCAGCTCGCTGGCGTTGCCGCCGTAGCGCTGGTTGACCCGCACGCCGAGAGCGAGGATGCGGAATTCGTCCTGCTCGTAGAGTTCGGCGAAGTCGTCCAGAGCCTCGTCCAGCGGCATGCCCCGCTCGATATTGCGGCGGCTGCGGGCAAAGCCCGCGTGCAGTGGCTCGACCGCATTCTGCATGGCCAGCAGGACGCCGTCGCCCAGAGTGCGGCCGGACTTCAGGCTGCGGATCACATGATCGAGGAACGGCGGCAACTGTTCGATCATCCGCCGTACCCGCTGCCGGTAGCGCCAGGCCAGGTAGGCGCGCAGTACCAGGGGCGGCAGCAGCGCCATCGCCAGCAACAGCGGCCAGTTGCCACCGAGCAGGGCACTTAGCACCAGGCCTGCCAGCCAGCTCGTCAACCAAGCGCCCAGGCGGCGACCATCCACCTGCAGGCCGGCGCGCAGCAACGCGCGCTCCAGCCGCTGCCGGCCTGCGTCACGTGCCACGGCCGGCTGTGCGTCGGTCAGCCGCTGCAACACCTGCTCCGAGCGTGCCTGGCGCCAGCCGCGGCGCAACAGGATACTTCCCGCTGCCAGGCTCACCAGAGCCACCAGCCCATCACTGCCATCATTCGCGTTCCTCCTTGTGCGGCCCTAGCTATCGCTGCGCAGCTTTTCCCCGGCAGGATTCACTGCCTCGCGCAGGAAGCCGCCGCTGCCGCGCCGCTCCAGACGGAACAGCGTGTTGGTGACGTACTGGCCCTCACGCAGGCCAACCACTTCGAGGACTTCACTGACGCAGCGGCGGCCGTCGGCCAGACGGGTCAGCTGGATCACCAGATCGATCGCCGCACAGACGGTCTGACGCAGGGTGCGCTCTGCCACCTGCACCCCGGACAGGCCCACCAGCGTCTCCAGACGCAGCAGGGCGTCGGTCGCATTGTTGGCATGCACGGTGCTCATCGAGCCGTCGTGACCGGTATTCATCGCCGTCAGCACGTCGAGCACTTCAGCACCGCGTATCTCGCCGAGGATGATGCGGTCCGGGCGCATGCGCAGGGCGTTGCGCACCAGATCGCGGGCGCTCACCTCACCATGGCCATCAGCGTTCGGCGGCCGTGTCTCCAGGCGTACCACGTGATCGTGCTTGAGCTGCAGCTCGGCAGTATCCTCGATGGTGACGATACGCTCGTGAGCGGAGACGTTCTGGCTGAGCAGGTTGAGCAAGGTCGTCTTGCCGGTCCCGGTACCACCGCTGACCAGGATGTTGCAGCGCCGCGCTACCGCCATGTCGAGGAATTCGAGGATCTCCCTGCTCAGCGAGCGCGAGGCCAGCAGGTCGGCGCTCTTGAGCATATCCTTGCGGAATTTGCGCACCGACAGGCAGGGGCCGTCCAGGGCCACCGGCGGGATCACCGCATTGACCCGGCTGCCATCGGGCATGCGCGCATCGACCATTGGCGAGGACTCGTCGAGGCGCCGGCCGACCGGCGCCAGGATACGCTGGATCACCCGCTGCAGATGGCGCTCGTCCATGAAGCGCAGGTCGCTGTGCTGCAGCACGCCGTTACGCTCGACGAATACCCGTTGCGGGCCGTTGACCAGAATCTCGGTCACCGAGGCGTCACGCAGCAGCACCTCCAGCGGGCCGAAGCCGACCAGTTCGTCGACCAGTTCCTCGCCCAACTGGTCCATCTCGTAGCGGGACACCGCCAATTGGCGGTTGCGTACGTAGTCGCCGACCCGCTCGGCGACGAACTGTGCCAGCATCTGCCGGGTGCCATCCAGCAAGTTATGCCCCTCATCTTCGAGGGCGTCGATGATGTGGCGATGCAACGCCGCCTTCAGGCTGCGGTTGCCGAGAGACGTCTGGCCGGCGCCGAACAAGCGGCCGCGGCTCATGCGAACCGCCCCAGCAGATACGGCAGCCAGCGGCGCACGGGCGTGCCCGCGCCTTGCTCGACCAGCCGCTCGATGGCGCGGGTCAGGGCATCGCGCGGCGCCAGGCGGGACAATGGCCGTCCTTGGTTGAGCACCCGCAGACGCAGCGGTGCCGACCCCGGCAGGCTGGCGGCCAGCGGCAACTCGAAAGTACGCGCCAGGGTCGTGGCATCGGGCGCCACCCCGGGGATGTAGCGATCCACCAGCAATGCTGCCCCGTCCAGCTTGATGCCCTTGCCCTGCCAAGCCTGCAACTGGTCAAGGTTACGCCGGCAGGTAGAAACCCCCTGGTCGACGTACCAGTACAGGCGCTGGGCGTTGTTGATGCAGGTACGCAGGGCATCGCTATCAGGCTGCCCGCAGAGGTTCAGGACCACATGGGCGAAGCTCTGGCGCAGAGCGCCAAGCAACAGGTAGAGTTCAGCCGAAGTGCTGGCGGCCAGGGGCTCGTCGCCACCGCCCAAGGGCAGCACGCGCAGGCCGCCAGGGTGACGGCAGAAAGCACTGTCAATCAGATCGCTATCCAGACGCCGCAAGTTACGCAGGGCATCGCCGAAGCTGAAGGTGGATTCGACCCCCAGCAGATCCAAGCTTTCCCCGCCCAGCATACCGAGGTCGACCAGCAGAACATCCTGGCTACGGGCCTGGAGGCCGAGCGCCAACTGGCTGGTCACCAGCGCCGCGCCGGCGTCCGGCTGCACGCCGTAGAGCAGAGTCAGCCCGCCCTGCTCGCGATGCGCCGGCAATTGCGGCAGGCGCTGGATGAGGCGTCGCACCAGGCCCAGTACTTCGCTGCTGCGCAGGCCGTAGGAAATGAAGTCGCGGGCACCAGCGCGCATGGCGGAGATCACCAGCTGGTTGTCGAAGCCATCGCCGATGCCGACCACCGCCAGCATCGGCCGTGCCTCCAGCAGTCCCTCGACCAGTGCGCACTGGCTCACCATGCGCTCGCGGTCGATGCCGACGAAGACCAGGCTGGCACCGGTCACTTCGATCAATCCGAGCAGTTCCTCCAGGTGGTCCGGGGACTTCAGAACCTGCCCCAACGGGGTCAGGGTCTCCTGCAGCCAGACACCATCGTCCACGTTCTGCGCGGCGGCGAGAAAAGTGTATTCCATGCTCAACTCCCGCTCCTTACCACGACAAGCCATTGCGGCGATCGAAGCTGCCATCCTCGAACAGCAGCAGATCCAGCACGCTCGGGTCGTACTGGCGCAGCTTCTCGCCGGGCAGCTCCGGGACCTGGCTGTCGGCGGCCAGCGGCTGTACCAAGCGCGGCGTGACCACCATCAGCAGTTCACGTTCCTCGCGATCGATGCGCGAGGAGCGAAAGAAGGCGCCCAGCACCGGCAGGTCACCGAGGCCCGGCAGCTTATCCACCGCCGAGGTGTTGCGCGCGCTGATCAGGCCGCTGATGACGAAGCTCTCGCCATCGGCCAGGGATACCGTGGTATCGGTACGCCGTACGTTCAACGCGGGCACAGTGGTGCCCTGGATCGTCACACCATTGTTGAAGTCCAGCTCGCTGACCTCCGGCGCCACCTTCAGGGCGATGCGCTCGCGGGCGACCACCGTCGGCGTCAGGATCAGACGCACGCCGAATGCCTTGTAATCGATGGTCACCGAGTCGCTGCCGCTGCTCGGCACCGGCACCGGAAACTCGCCGCCGGCCAGGAAGCTGGCGCTCTGACCGCTCAGCGCCACCAGGCTGGGGCGTGCCAGGGTATAAGCAAAGCCGCTGTTCTCCAGTGCATTGAGTACGCCGAGGAACTTGCTGCTCCCGCCGCCCCAGACGATGTTGAAGCCATTCGGCGACAGCGGCAGCGCAGCGCCCGGCGTCATACCATTGACCCCACCGACCGGTACACTGTCGGGCGTGCTACCCGGCGAGCCGAACAGAAAATTGTTGGACTGGGTGCCGAAGATGTTGATGCCGACTTCCTTGAGCTTGCTGCGGTTGACCTCGACGAAGCGGATATCGGTCTGCACCTGGCTGGGCAATTCCGGCTCATCGTATTGCGGCAGCACCGGCCGGGCCACCGCGTGGGTCGCCACGCCCTGCACGAAAACCATGCTTTGCCGCGGCTCAGGCGAGCAGGTGGTCCATACGCTGACGTTGGTCGCACCGCCCTTGCGGCCGATCAGTAAAAAGCCGTTGCGATTGGTCAAGCGTACGTCGGCGACTTCGGGGTCGCCCACCGCCAGGCGTTGGATCGGCACCGGGAAACGCAGCTCGCGTTGCATGCCCTGAGCGACTTCCAGCACCGCGGGAGCTGGCTGCAAATCGCCGCAGGTGGCCCGTGCAAAGAGCGGCAGCGAAGCGGCGGCGAAGCCGCCCAACGATGTCACGAGCAGGGTCGCGGACAGGGTTCTTCTTGCGTGGTTCATCTTCCGCATCCTTGCCAATCAGGGGGTTTGCCGGGACACGTCAGTCCCGCGGTAGACCTGGACTGCCATCGCCCGAGGACGGACCAGACCGCTCTGCGGCTGGCGTGCCTGGCGCAAGGCAAGCTTCTCGAACTGGAACAGCTGGCGCTTGAGCTCCTCGACGTCACTCGCCAGGGGCGCGCCGGCATAGTAGTCGGCGAGCAAGTGCTCATCGGCGCTACGTACCGCCAGACGCAGGACGCCGACCTGCGAAGCGAGCAGGAAACGGCTCAACAGCTGCTCGGGCACGGCCAATACCGCGGTACGCGCGGGCTCCTTGCGCCGCGTCACACGTTGCTCCTTGTCCTCCTCATGCTCGGCTCTCACGGCCGGCTCGCCGGTATTGGTGGCACCAAGCGCCTCGCCGAAGCTGAGCACGCGCAGAGCGGGGATCACTACCTGCGCCGTCTGGTCACGGTTCTTCTCGCTCTCGCGTAGGTAGAGCATCACGTCTACGTAGTCGCCAGGCGCCAGGTGGCCGCCGCCACCTACCACGTCGTCTACCGCAATGGCCAGGGCACGCTCCTGCGGGCGGATCATTCGCGCCAGCGGCCCGCCCATCTCGAAGGAGGCCGCGTTCAGCATGCTGCCGGCCGGTAGCTCGCGCCACAGGGTACGGCCGAGCAGCTCCTCGACCCTGGCGAAGCTGCCCGGCGGGGCGATGCGCAAGTGCTCGACCGCCAAGTCCTCAGCGACGATGGGCACCAGCGGCTTGAGATCGCGGGCCAGCACCACCACGGAATTACGTCGCTCCTCCTTGAGGCGCGCCTCGACGCGCTCAGGTATTTGCGTCACATCCGCCAATGCAGGCGGTTCCAACTGGGGCTGGAGTGGCGCCGGTTCGGACTGGCGCGACAGTCTCACGCCCCAGTACCCCGCGACGAGCGCACCGACCAGCAGGATGCCGGCCAGCAGCAGGGTAAATCGACTACTCATGACGGCGTTCTCCTTACGACCGTGAATGGCGACATCCGCCCTCTCCCACCCTCCACTTCCCGGCTCAGCGGAAAGATGGCGACGGATGTTGGCAGGGGATACAGCGAACGGAAAATCGATGCGACGAAGGAACTCCGACGCACGAACTAATCGGGAACGCTGTATCCAACAGTCATCCCCAACGGTGCAGCGAATTAGACCCAAAGTAATTGGCAACGCCCATCGCACAATATGCTTAATGCTTTATCTATATATGCGGAAAGTGCACTCAGGGATAACATGCCGGGCAGACCATCCTCCGTCGAAAAGGACCATTCAGATGCAAGGCAAGATCATTTCCCTTTATTACAGAATTCAAACTTTTCTGCGCCGCGAGGAAGGCGCATCGGCGATCGAATATGGAATCATCGCCGGCTTGATCGCAGTGGCTATCATTACTAGCGCTGGACTGATCGGAGATAATCTCGCGGATGTATTTGACAGAATTCAGAAAGCGCTGAAACTGGGTTGAGCGATATCGACGCATTCACGCTAGTTTGAGCTCGCCAGGCGCCTCGCCACGCCTGGCTCATTTCATGAGCCCATCATGACGACACTGCTGCTGGTCGATGACGAAGCGGAATTTCTCACTGAACTGGACGAGCTGCTGACCGGCTGCGGCTTTCATTGCCTGTGCGCACCTAGCGTCGAGGCTGCGCTGGCATTGCTCGAACAGCATGACGATATCGCCTTGATCATCAGCGACCTGCGCATGCCCGACGCCAGCGGCCTGAGCCTCCTGCAGCGGCTGCGCAACGGCCCTCGCGGCTCCACCCTGCCGGTCATCGGCATGTCCGGCCACGCCGACATGCACGACGTCATCGGCCTGTTCCGCCTGGGCGTCGTCGACTTCCTGCCCAAGCCCATCTACTACGAACACCTGTTCACGGTTCTTCAGCGCTTGTTCCCGGATAGCAATTGCTGAACCCTCCACGCGCCGCAGTCGTGCGATAGCTCTTTTCGTATGGTCATGAAGATCGGGCATTCCAGCGAGTTGGCCGCTGCATGCCCTCGCGTGCGCTCCATGGCCTGACCACGAGGGTACCGAACAGCCCTCTTTCCCGGCAGAAGGAGGGCCCCATCGGAGCTACAGCCGGGCACTGAGCCAACCGCCCTCCGGACCATGCGTCTGCTTGTCCGCTGCGGTGCAAACAGTACCTACAACCAATAACTCAGGGTGAAGCCTACTCGAGGCGCACGGTCCCCGCTGTCGATCGCCCGGTCGCCCAGCGGCCTGGCCGCTTCCAGCGCAAGGTTGTAGTGCCGCCGGTCACCAATGCGTACCCCCAAGGCGAACGAGGACAGCTCGGAAGAAGCGCCGTCGCGGTTGTACCAGGCACGCGCCGCATCCAGCGCTGCATATGGCTGTACCAGGCGCAGCCAGTTGCCGTCATAAGCGAAGCTGCGGTTCAGTTCATAGCCCAGGCCCCAGCCCTTGTCGCCTCGCGCTTGGTCGTCCGGGTAGCCGCGACCGAAGTTGCGGTCGCCAAACAACACCTGCTCGCTTTCCGGCAGGGTATCGCCGGACCAGTAGAAGGCGCCGGACAGCACCCCCTGCCAGTTCCCACCCAGCTGGTCGCTCTGCAGGCCAGAGAGACGCAGACGCTGGAAGTCGAGGTCGTGGTAGCTGCGCACCTTGTCGCCCAGCACGCGCACCTCACTCTCGGCACCCAGTCCATCGATACCCTGATAGAAACCGGCACTCAACATACGCAAGCGTCCGGCATCGACCTGGCGCCAATCACCCTCCAGCGCCAGCACCCGCACCCGGCTTTCCAGCTCCACGGCCTTCTGAACCACCGGCAGAGGCGACAGCCGAGCGTAGTCACGTTTGTCCTCGACGGCGTACAGACGCGCCGTGCCGTTGAGCGTTTCCCGTGGGCTGGCCAGAAACGGATGGCTCAACCCCAGGGAAAGGCGGTCGTTGCGACGGCTCTGCTCGGTGCTGGCACCGCCGATCGCCACCAGATCCTTTGGGTCGCTACGGTAGGTGGAGGCAAATGCCTGCACGCGAGTGCCTTCGTCGTCGACGAACTGGCTGTAGTCCAGGCGCGCGTATCGCTCGTTGTCCTCGCCCGGCGGGGCCAGGACGCTGACGCTCAATTGCTCGCCCACGCGGGTCAGCGAGTTGCTGCTCACACCGATCACCGCCTGCAGGTCGTCCTGGCTGTCGTCGGCAAGGCTGGCTGAAGCGGCGAACGGCCGCAGTGCCGCCTCAGTGACCAGGGTAACCGCACCGTCGGTGGTGCTCGGCGGGGCGATACTGGCGCGCACGGTCATACCCGGGATTTGCGCCATCAGCGTGGTGTAGCGCTCGAAGGATGCCTTGCGCAGCGGGCGCTCGCCGATCAGCTTGGCGGCCAGTCGGTCGATGTAGGCCTGGGAACGGCCAGCCTTGCCACGCACTTCGTGTGCACTGATATACCCCTCGACCAACACTACCCGGACCTGGCCACTGTCCAGGTTCTGAGCGGGAACGTAGGCATAGGACAACGCGTAGCCGTCCGCCTGGTAGCGCCTTGTGATGTCTTCGGTAACGGCCAACAGCTCGCGCAGGGCCACCTTGCGGCCAATCAGCGGCTCGAACAGCCCGGCGATCTCCTCGAAGGGATAGACGCTGCCACCTTCGATCTGCACGTTGCGCAGGTCGATCGGCAGGCTCATTGGCAAACGCTGCTGGCGCGGTGCGGACAACTGCGCGTCAGGAATCCGCGGCCGGTATTCCTCGGCCGGCAGGTTGGGCGCGGGCAGCACGCTGTCCACGTCGTTGCTGTTGAGGAATGCGGGAGAATCGGCCCAGGTCGGAGCCGCCGCCAACAGGAGCAGGGATGGAAGGAAACGGGGGGAGCTTGGACGCATGTTGTGGACTCCATGACCCGCGCCCGGAAGCTGCTCCGGGCACGGGCCAGCACAAACGGGACGTTCCGGAGGGCCAGCACATGCGGCGGGGCCGCCCGGAAGGAAAAGTACGCAAGCGCCGACGCGACACCCATGGATCATGGGGGCCGCGTCCGGGCGTCAAGAGGGTTCAGTTCTGGCTGGCGCCACCAAGACCACCGAGCAGCCCGCCAAGCAGTCCTCCGTTGCCGGCCTGGGTGTCCCCAGTCAGGCCACCGGCAAGTCCACCAACCAGACCGTTGACGGTGCCCAACACCGGAGTCAAGGCGCCCTGCTCTCCGACCAAGCCGCCCACCAGGCCGCCGACCGGGGCCAGCGTGCCGCTCGGTGCAGTGAGGTTGTCCACCAGGCCGGTCACCGGAGCCAGCGCGCCGCTGGACGGATCGACCAGGCCGTTGACCAGGCCACCGACCGGGGCCAGGGCGGTGCCGTTGGTCAGAGTGCCGAGCGCACCCTGCACGTCGCTGATAGCGCCGCTGCCTTCGCCACTACCACCGCCAAGGCCGCCCAGCAGAGCGCCCGTGGTGCCGCCTGTCAGCCCCCCGAGCACTCCCTCCGCACCACCGAGCAGGCCGCCCTCACCACCCGTCAGACCGCCGAGCAGGCCACCCTCGCCGCCCGTCAAACCGCCGAGCAAGCCGCCCTCGCCGCCCGTCAGGCCTCCGAGCAGGCCGCCCTCGGCACCGGTCAGACCGACCAGTAGGCCGTTGACGGTACCGACCACCGGACTCAGAGCGCCTTCCTCTCCGACCAGACCACCCACCAGACCACCAACCGGGGCCAGGGCGCCGCTCGGTGCGGTGAGGTTGTCCACCAGGCCGGTCACTGGCGCCAGCGCACCGCTGGACGGATCGACCAAGCCATTGACCAGACCACCGACCGGAACTAGTGCCGTGCCCTCGGTCAGCGTACCGAGCGTACCCTGCACAGCACCGATGGAACCGCTGCCGTCGCCGGCACCGCCGGCCAGGCCGCCGAGCAAACCGCCCTCACCACCAGTCAGGCCGCCAAGCAGGCCATTCTCGCCCCCTGCCAGTCCACCGAGCAGCCCACTCTCCCCACCTACCAGCCCGCCGAGCAGGCCACCCTCTCCGCCCGTCAGGCCACCGAGCAGGCCGCCCTCGGCACCGGTCAGACCGACCAGTAGGCCGTTGACGGTACCAACCACCGGGCTCAGCGCACCTTCCTCACCGACCAGGCCACCTACCAGGCCTCCAACCGGCTCCAGAGCACCACCCTGACCAGTCAGCCCCTCGACCAGGCCGGTCATCGGCGCCAGCACGCCACTGGCTGGATCGACCAGGTTGTCCGCCAGCGCGCCCACCGGGGCCAGCGCCGTGCCGTTCACCAGAGTGGAGACTGTGCCCTGCGCGTCGGTGATGACACCAGAGCCCGTCTGGCCGGAAGCCAGGGTGGTGGTCACGCCATCGACCAGGCCGTTAACCCCGCCTACCACGCCACCGACAGCATCGGTCACCGGTGCCAAACCGAGCCCACCAACCACCCCGTTGACCGTGCCGAGCACCGGGGACAGTGCGCCCGACTCGCCGAGCAGGCCGCCCGTCAGGTCGCCGACCGGCTGCAGCGCACCACCCTGTCCGGTCACCCGATCCACCAGGCCGGTCACCGGCGACAGCAGGCCGGAGCTCGGGTTGGCTAGCGTATCGACCAGATCGCTCACCGGCGCCAGGCCGCCTTCACTGCCGGTCAGTTGGCCCACAGTGGTCTGCAGTTGACTCACGCTGCCGCTGCCAACGCTACCTTCGGCCAGCACACCATTAACGATACCAACCACTGGCTGCAGAACGCCGTCGCTGCCGATCACGCCCCCCAACAGATCGCCGACCGGCTGCAAGGCGCCACCGCTTCCGGTGAGGTTGTCCACCAGGCCGGTGACCGGGGCCAGCAGGCCGCTCTCAGGATCGACCAGGTTGTCCACCAGATCCGAGACCGGGGCGAGCGGAGAGCCCTCCACCGTGCTGCCTACCAGATCCTGTACATCGCTGATGGTCCCGCCAGCGAGCGGATCGCTACCATCGTTACCACCACCATCTCCGTTGCCGCTGCCATCCCCATTGCCGCCGCCACCGGAGCCGTCGCCATCACCATTGCCGCCCCCGCCGTTGCCATTACCCGGATCGACCGGGGTCGAACTGCTCGAATCGCTCACGTAGTACTTCTTGGTGGTAGCGCTGCAACCGGCCGCCATACTGACCGAAAGAATCAGGGCCAGGGCCGTGCAACTGCTTAGCGTAATGCTCTTTTTCATGTGCTCATCCTAGAACAGTGCTTGAAAACGCCCGAAAACATCGGGCGAATCTACGCAACATGAAAAACAATGAGCCAATGACGAGACAATTATTCTTTTACGACTATAGCCATTGCCGCACCGAATAAACCATAACGACTATTACATTGAAACTAGCGCCATATATATCCTAATAACTATATACAAGTAATTATTTACATCGCGCCCACCGAGCAAGGATCATATAGTTCATTACATGGAAATATCGCTCGCACGGATGTATGCCACGGTGAATAAAAAGTCGCTCAGGACACAATCCGGCGCCACCTCGATCGAGTTCGCCTTCTTCTTCGTCCTGCTCTTTTTTCTGTTCTACGGTCTGCTCGGCTACAGCATGCCGCTGTTGCTCGCCGCCACCTACCAAGAAGTGGCGGCCGACGCATTGCGCGAAGCCATTCGCCATCAGGACCTCCAGTTGGGCGACCCCATCCTCCTGCAGGCCAGCCAGCAGGTTCGCGTCCGTCAGGTCATCGCTGACTCCTGGCTGCCCGCCGACTGGTTCGCCTCCTGTAGGGGTTACCCAGACGGTCCGCTGCGGGTCACGGGCGACCTGTGGAGCGTCTGCCTGCGCCACGACAATCCACGCAGCATCCTGCCGCCGCTCTCCCTGCTCGGCTGGGAAGTGCCGCAGTTACCCGAGGAAATCCGCGGCGAAGCAGCATCCGCATCCGCTGATCCCTCCCGAGCTTGCCCACCCACCGACCAGACGAGGACCCTCCCCCCATGCGCCGCCCCAACGACCATGGCTTTCCCGGTAGGCAACGAGGCGCCTTCAGCATTCTGTCGGCCTTCGTTCTGCTGCTAGCGCTAGGCTTCCTCGCGCTGGTGCTCGACAGTGGTCGCCTATTCCTGGAAAAGCGCCGTCTACAGAAACTGGCGGACAGCGCAGCCCTGGAAGCCATCACGCGTCTGCCGCAGGGCGATTGCGCGGCTGCGTCATCACAGGCGCTGCAATACGCCAGCGAGAACGCCGGGCGGAACGGTTTTTCCACTGGCGCAGAGGGGCATACATTGACCGTCCAGTGCGTGACCCTGCAAGCCGCCGGCGGCCTGCGCAACGCCGTGCCTGCCGCCAACGGCCGCGCCGTCCGCGTTGAGGTGACGCGGCGAGTGCCGAGCAGCCTGGTGATGCGTACCTCCGTGCTGTTCTCCCCCAGCAGCCCGGAGTGGATCACGCTGGGCGCCAGTGCCGTGGCCGAGCGCAGCGAGCCCGGCGCCAGCTTCAGCGTCGGCGCCCAGTTGCTGCGCCTAGACGGCGACAAACTGCTCGGCCGACTGCTGGCCGCCGCCGGCCTCGACCCACGGACCCTCAGCGTGCTCGACTCCGAAGGGCTGGCCAACGTCGCCGTCGCCCCGGCCGGGTTGCTGCACGCCCTGGGCGTCGACCTTGGCATCGATCAGCTCAGAGCCCTGTCGCCCCAGGGCCTGGTCGAGCTAGTCGATACCCGCATCGGCCTGCTTGGCCTCGACGAGCTGCTGGATCTGTCGTTGCAGGTGGTTTCCGACTCGGTGCTCAAGGCCAAGCTGGCCCTGCTGCGCCAGGACATTCTGCGCAACCCGATACTACGTGATATACGAGTAAGGCTACTTGGAACCCCCGATACCCCCGGCCTGTTGTCCATCGAGTCGACTCCGGACGGTCAGGTCGGCCCGGCACTGGATACCCGGGTCAAGTTGGGTGACCTGCTCAAGACAAGCCTGCTGCTCGGCCTGCCGGAGGAACAGCGGGCGCTCAAGGTGGACGAGATCAGCCTGCTTGGCCTGGCGACCGTCAAGGTCGGCATCGTCGAACCACCCTCCATTGGGGTCGGCCCGGTGGGCACCACGGCGTTCAACGCCCAGATCCGCGTCCTGGTCAACGTCGACACCGACGGCGCCACTCTGGTTGGGCCACTCACCAGCCTGCTCGGCATTCGCATCAAGCTGCCGATCATCCTCGACCTGGTCAGCTCGACCGGCACCTTGGACGCCGTCGACTGCCAGGCGCCTAAGCCAACGGCCAGCATCCGGATGCAGTCGCAGCTGGGCAATCTTTGCGTGGGCAGGATGCCCGCCGACGCCCTCTGGGCCACCCGGGCAAGCTGCGCCAGTAACGTTGCCGACGAAAACCTGATCCGACTGCCCGGCCTGTCCGTTCCGGGCAAGATCGTCCTGCCCATCCTGCCATCGAACGACGAGGACGTGACGCTGACCGTCGGCGAGACCGTCTCGACCGAGGTCAACCACCTGCCCATCGGCACCCTTGTCGCGGACCTGACCCGGGAACTGCTGGAGCTGCTGAAACTCAAGGCCAACGCCAGCAGTCGCGACAAGCTGCTGGCAGACGCCGCGGCGGACGTGGCCGACAGCTATCTGGCTCTGGCGGCGCTACAGCCCACGGCGGCCGGCCAGTATTCATCCGCCGACCTCAACCGGATACGCGAACGCCTGGAACACGACGGCTTCGACTGGGATCGCCCGGGAGGCCTGCTTGGGCTGGGCACCCAGACGGTCATGCAGGAATGGCGCAGCAACGTCGGCAACCGTTGCTCCGGCACCAACAAAGCCGCCGCCTGCGTACGCGGCGAACTGGTCAAGTCCCTTCAGCAAAACAGCCAGAGCGGCCTGCTCGACGGGTTGCTGGGCAGCGTACTGGGGCTGCTGCAGAACCTGCTCGGCAATACCGTGCAACCACTGCTGGCCGAGCTGCTGACCCCCGTCGTGCAACTGCTGGAGCCGCTGCTCGACCTGGTCGGCAGTGCCCTGAGCAGCCTGCTGGCCGGCCTTGGTCTGGAACTCGGCCGTACCGATGTCGAACTCCACGCGCTGAGCTGCGGCATTCCCAGGCTGGTCAGGTAACCCCATGCCCAGTAGAGCTATTCCCATGTCCAGTCGGCAACACCAGCTCGGCGCGGTCGCCATCGAATTCGCGGCGCTCTTCGTGTCGTTCTTCGTCACCTTCTACGCCATCCTGGCCTACAGCCTTCCACTGCTGCTCACCCTCTCCTTCAAGGAGATCAGTGCCGATGCGGCGCGGGCGGCGATCAAGGTGGATCCCGCCCAAGCCCCTGCCGACTATGTCGCTGCCATCGACCGCGAAGTGTCGCGCGTCGTCGAAGCCAGTTGGCTGCCCGCACAGTGGCGCAACGGCGACTGTCCACCGCCGGGACCAGGTAGCTGGCAGCGGCTGCCGGCAACCAGTGGCACCGCCTACGGTCACCTGCGCCTCGACGACAGCCGGCCGGAGGACGGCCGCCTGCTCCTGCACGTCTGCCTACAACGCAAGTACAACCGCGATGGCCCAGCCAGCGAGGCGATGATCATCCCACCCCTGCGGCTGCTGTCCTTCAGTATCCCTGACCTGCCGGAACACGACGGCGAGACAGTCCTGCGCGGACGCACCGTGATCCGCCTTTAAAGCTCTTCCCGCAAACCATGTGGCCGGCCCCGCACGGACGCGTCGTCTCAGACCATCCGACTAGGACCAATTACATATGTACGCGCCCCCTCCCGGCAGATTTACTAGGCACATGCGATACCGACGGTCGAGCACCCGGTATGCCGCCTGCCCCGGAGGACGCCAGCATGCCCGCCAGACTCCCCAGCCGTCACGCACAGCTCCCAGCGCCAACGGAAGCGGCGCTCGACCTGTCGCTGATAAGCGCCGTCAGTATCATCCGAGACATTGCCCCCGACCCCCTCCAGATTTACGGGCACGGTGGCCAGGAACCAAGAGCCGCCACCCCCCTGCCCACGCCCACCCGGTTTTGCCAAGCCCTGCAACGAATGATGACCTACAGCCAACACGATCTGCGGCATCTGGCGCTGATCTGCATTGACCTGGACAACTTTCGAGAGGTCAATGACGACCATGGCCAGGAGGCCGGCGACCGCCTGCTGGTCATGGTCGTCGAACGCCTGCGCCATAACCTGCGCGACACCGACTTGCTTGCCCGGCTGGACAATGATCGTTTCGTCGTGGCATCCCCGCTACCGGAAGGACGCCTATTGCCGCGCCTGCTCGGTGATCGACTGCGTGGCTTGTTCGACGAGCCCTTCGAAGCCGGCGGACTATGCCTGGAGGTGAGAGCCAGTCTAGGCATCGCCATCCACTCGGGCATCGCTACCACCGCGGAAAAGCTACTGCACGACGCCACCCTGGCCATGCACCAGGCCAAGGCCGAGGGCGGCAACATCCTGCGCTTCTTCCGCAGCGAATTACGCCAGCGGGAGGAGCACGTGTACAAGACCGTCTCCCGGTTACGTCGGGCCGTAGAGCGCGGCCACCTAGAAGTGCACTACCAGTTGCAGTTCGAACTGAACGAAACCCACCGACCCTCGGGCTGGAGGCTCTGCTGCGCTGGCGCGACGGCGATGCGGGGCTGGTTCCGCCCGAACGCTTCCTGCCGCTGGCAGCCGAATACGGCTTGATGCCGGTTATCAACCGTTGGCTGGTGCGCCAGGCCTGCCGGGACAACCGCACACTGATCGATGCCGGTCTTCTCGATGTGCCGGTGGCAATCAACATCTGCGCAGACACCCTCCTGCGTGATGACTTCCTCGCCTCGGTCCGGCAGGCGCTGGAGGAAAGCGGCCTGCCGGGAGAACGCCTGGAGGTGGAAATAGTCGAAAGCACAGCCCTCCATGACCTGAACCAGGCTGCGCGCAGCATTGGTGCACTCAAGCAACTCGGCGTGAAGATGGCAATGGACGACTTCGGTACCGGCTACTCCTCGCCGGCCTTGCTCAAGAGCTTGCCGTTCGACCGGATCAAGATCGACCGCTGCTTTATCGCCATGCTACCCGACAGCCCGGTCGATCAGGCTATCGTCCAAGGCATCCTGAGCATGGCGCGCAGTGCCGGCATGCAGGTCGTCGCCGAAGGCATAGAACACCCCGCCCAGCTGGACTACCTGCGCCAGCGGGGCTGCGCCTTCGGCCAGGGCTTCTGGTACGCTCGGCCGCTGCCGCTGGCCGAGCTGCACCAGTACTTGACGGCGGCTGCCAGCCCGCTGCCATAGCGACCGGGGCCGCCGACGGTACCCTGCCGTCGGCAGGCAAACCCGCATCGCGCCACCATCGAGCACTCAATCGGAATGCACAGGTGCGTGTCTGCACCCCATCCGCCCTGGCGGAAGGTACAGTTCGCGTATCAGCAATACGCAACGACCGGCCACGAAGATCCTTGTCACTTGTCATGGCGAACATTTCAGCCCAACGAACAGCGCACCGGCCCGCTGCCGCAGCGCCCCCCTCGCTCACCAAGAGCCCTTAGCGAATGCGCCTGATCCACACCTCCGACTGGCACCTCGGCCAGACCCTCCACGGCCAGGACCGCGACCATGAGCACGCGCAGTTCCTCGACTGGCTGCTCGACCAGCTGGTCGCCCGGCAGGCCGATGCCCTGCTCATCGCCGGCGACGTCTTCGACACGGTAAACCCGCCGCTCAAGGCGCAGGAGCGCCTGTACGACTTCATCGTCCGTGCCCACGAAAAACGCCCGCAGCTGGATATCGTGATGATCGCCGGCAACCACGACTCCGGTGGGCGCATCGAGTTGCCGGCGCCGCTGATGAAGCGCATCAACGCCCATGCCGTCGGCCGCATCGGCTGGATCGCCGACGGCCAGCTGGACCACGACCGCCTGCTGCTGCCGCTGCACGACGCCAGCGGCAAGGTCGCCGCTTGGTGCCTCGCCCTGCCCTTCCTGCGCCCGGCCGAAGTCACCGGCGGCGAGGCCGGCGACGACTACCTGGCCGGCATCCGCCAGGTGCACGAGCGGCTGATCGCCGCCGCCGAAGCCGTGCGCCAGCCCGGTCAGGCGCTGGTCGCCATGAGCCATGCACACATGGCCGGCGGCGCGGTGTCGGAGGATTCCGAGCGCAATATCGTCATCGGCAACGCCGAGGCGCTGCCGGCCAGCCTGTTTCCCGAGTCCATCGCCTACGCCGCCCTCGGCCACCTGCACAAGCCGCAGCAGGTCGCCGGGCAATCGCGCATCCGCTACAGCGGCTCGCCGCTGCCGCTGTCCTTCGCCGAGGTGAACTATCCGCATCAGGTGCTGCTGGTCGAGTTCGAGGGCGAGCAGCTCAAAGGTGTCGAAAGCCTGCCGGTGCCGCGCGTGGTGGAGATGATCCGCATCGGCCGCGCGCCACTGGCCGAGGTGATCGCCGCGCTGGAAGCCCTGCCACCGACCGGCCTGTTCGACGACAACCTGCCCTGGCTGGAAGTGCGCGTGCTGCTCGACGAACCGCTGCCGGACCTGCGCCCGCGTATCGAGGCCGCGCTCGCCGGCAAGGCGGCGCGCCTGGTGCGCATCGCCAGCGAGTATGCCGGCAGGCGTGGCGAAAGCGAGTCGGAGGTGCTGCTCGGCCTCGACCAGATCGCCCCGCAGGAGCTGTTCGCCCGCGCCTGGGAAGAACAGTTCGGCAACCCGCCGGACGACCAGGCGCTGGACGACTTCACCACACTCTTGCAACGGGTCGAGTTTGCCAGCGAGGAGAGTGACGCATGAAGATCCTCGCCATCCGCCTGAAGAACCTCGCCTCGCTGGCCGGCGAGCAGGTCATCGATTTCAGCGCCGAGCCCCTGGCCAGCGCAGGTCTTTTCGCCATCACCGGGCCGACCGGCGCCGGCAAGAGCACCATCCTCGACGCCCTGTGCCTGGCGCTGTTCGGCAGCACGCCACGGCTGGACAACGTCTCGCCGTTGAACAAGGTGCCCGATCTCGATACCGAGATCGGCGGCGGCGACGAACGCAACCTGCTGCGCCGAGGCTGTGGCAGCGGCTATGCCGAGGTGGATTTCGTCGGCGTCGATGGCCGCCGCTATCGCGCCGCTGGGAGGTCAAGCGCGCGCGCGAGAAGCTCGACGGGCGCCTGCAGGCCAGCAACCAGAGCCTCACCGAGCTGGACAGCGGGCAAGTGCTGGCCAGCGGCAAGAAGCGCGAGTTCAAGGAGCTGCTGGAAGCCCGGCTCGGCCTCACCCTGGCGCAGTTCACCCGCGCCGTGCTGCTGGCGCAGAGCGAGTTCTCCGCCTTCCTCAAGGCCGACGACAACGAGCGCGGCACATTGCTGGAAAAGCTCACCGACACCGGCCTCTACAGCCGCCTCGGCCAGGCCGCCTTCGAGGCCGCCAAGCAGGCCAGGGAAAACCTCGTTCGCCTGGAGCAGCAGGCCGGCGGGCTAAAGCCACTGGAGCCGGAACAGCGCACGACGCTGGAACACGAGCACCAGGCCCAGCTCGACGAACTGAAAGCCCTGCAGCAGCAACTCAAGGCACTCGAAGCCCAGCGGCAGTGGCTCACCGAGCTGCAGCGCCTGGAGGGCGAGCGCACTGCCGCCCGCCAGCAGTTGCAGGACGCCGAAGACGAGCACGAGAGCCTGGGCGAAGCCCGGCGCATTCTCGAGCTGTTCGAGCAGCTCGCACCGCAGCGCCATCGTTTCCTCCGCCAGCAGGCGCTCGATCCGCTGCTGGGCAAGGCCGCCGACAGCCTGGCTCGCCTGCAGCGCGAGAAGCAAAGCCTGCAGCAGCGTCTCGCCGAACTGCAGGGTCAATGCGACGCGGCCGGCAACCAGCTGCGTTCGGCCGAACAGACCCGCCAGGCCGCCGAGCCGCGGCTCGTCCAGGCGCGCCGCGAGGAAGAACGCCTGAGCCATCTTAACGCCGACCTGACCACGATCCGCGAAGAAAGCGCCCGGGCCGAGGCCGACGCGCGTGCCGGCGAGGCGGCGCTCGGGCAGCTCGCCGAACGCCAGCAGCGCGTCGCCGAACAGCTCGCGGCACTGACCCGACAACTCGACACGAGTGCTGAACTGCAGCCGCTCTGCGCCGCCTGGGGCGGTTACCGTCCGCGTCTGCAACAGGCGGTGCAACTGGCCGCACGCCTGCAGCAGGGCCAGCGCGAACTTCCCGCGCTGGCGGCGCAGGCCAAGGCCGCCGAAACCGAGCAGAACCTGGCCCGCGAGGCGCTCGACGCGCTGCAACGCGAGCGCGACAGCGAAGTCGGGCTGGCCGAACAGCTTGCCCGGCTGCACCGACAGTTGGACGAATGGCGCCAGGCCGAACGCGAAAGCGAAACGCTCGGGCAACTCTGGGCGCAGCAACTGACGCTCGAGGCCAGCCGACGCGAGCTGGCCGATGCCCACGGCGGGCAGCAGGCCGAGCTGGACGGCCTGGTGCCATTGGGCAAGCAGGTGCGCGCCGAGCGCGATGCCGCCGAGCAGGCACTCAAGGTCACCCTCGCCCTGCTCGAACGCCAGCGTCTGGCGCGTAGCGAGAATGTCGAAGCTTTGCGCGCGACACTGGTTCCGGGCGAGCCCTGCCCGGTCTGCGGCAGCCATGAGCACCCCTGGCACCAGGCCGATGCGCTGCTCGCCGGCCTCGACCAGCAGGACGACGGCGAGGCCGAGCGCGTCCGCCAGGCGCTGCAGGCCCAGGATCTGCGCCTGCAGGAACTGCGCGATCGACACGTCACGCTCACTACCCAGCTGCGCCAGACGCAGCAGCGCCAGGCCGAAGTCGAGGCACAGCTGCAGGTCCTGGCGCCACGCCTGCAGGCCCTGCCTGCGCATGCGCAGCTGCTCCGGCAGCCGCAAGCGGAGCGCTCGCAATGGCTGGAACGCGAACTGGATCGGCTTCGGGAGCAGATCGCCGCCGCCAGCGGCCGCCAGCAGCAGCTGCTGGCCCTGCAACAGCGCAGCGAAACCCTGCAACAGGCCTGGCAGGCGGCACGCGAAGCCTGTGTCGAAGCGACCCAGCAGCTCGCCCGCCAGCACGACGCCCTCGCCCGCGACGGCCAGCAGCTCGACGAGGAACTTGCGGCGTTCGCCGGGCTGCTGCCGGCCGAACGGCTGCCGCGTTGGCGCGAAGACCCGGCGCAGACCTTCATGCAACTGGACGCCGACGTCGCGACGCGCCTGCAACAGCTGCAGGCGCAGGCCGAGCAGGCCGAGGAGCTGCGCCAGTGCGAGCAGCGCCTGGGTGACGAACAGCTGCAGCAGCGCCATCGGCAAGAGAAGCAGACGAGCTGCCAGGCACGCCTGGCCGAACGCGAGAAACTGCTGCTGGCCTGCCGGCAGGCACTGCGCACCAGCCTCGGTGAGCAGGCCAGCGCCAGTGCCTGGCAACAGCAACTGGACGCCGCCATCCAGGCCGCCCGCCAGGCGCAGATCGACATCGACCGCCAGCTCAACGACAGCAAGCTCGGCCTGACCCGCCTGCAGAGCGAGCAGGACAACTGCCGCCAGCGCCACGTCGAACTGGCGCAGGAGCACGAGGCGCTGCAGGCCGAACTGGCCGCCTGGCGCAGCGCCCATCCGGAGCTGGACGATGCCACCCTCGCCCAGTTGCTGCAGATGGACGACGCGCTACTGGCCGAGGCGCGCCAGCGCCTGCAGCAGAACACCGAAACCCTGACCCGTTGCCGCGAGCGCCTCGACGGCTGCCTCGGCCGGCTGGCCAGCCACCACCAACAACAGGCCGAGGCGCCGGATGCCGGGCAGTTGCAACACGAGCACGCCGAACAGCTGCAACGCTGCGAGCAGGCCGAGCAGCGCTGCGCCGAAACCCGCGCCGCGCTGCTCGACGACGACAAGCGCCGCAGCCAGAGCCAGGCGCTGCTGGCGCAGATCGACGAGGCACGCGCCGAGCAGCAGCGCTGGGGGCGTATCGCCGCGCTGATCGGCTCCAGCGACGGCGGCGCCTTCCGCAAGATCGCGCAAGGCTACAACCTCGACCTGCTGGTGCAGCACGCCAACGTGCAGCTGCGCCAGCTGGCCCGGCGCTACCGGCTCAAGCGCGGCGGCAGCCGCTGGGGCTTTTGGTGATGGATACCGAGATGGGCGACGAACTGCGCTCGGTGCACTCGCTGTCCGGCGGCGAGACCTTCCTGGTCTCCCTCGCGCTGGCGCTGGGCCTGGCCTCGATGGCATCGAGCAAGCTGCGCATCGAATCGCTGTTCATCGACGAGGGCTTCGGCAGCCTCGACCCCGAGTCGCTGCAGATCGCCATGGACGCGCTGGACTCGCTGCAGGCGCAGGGGCGCAAGGTGGCGGTGATTTCCCACGTGGCCGAGATGCACGAGCGCATTCCGGTGCAGATCCAGGTGCAGCGCCAGGGCAACGGCCAGAGCGCGCTGCGCATCGTCGGAGGGCTGTCGTAGGACCTGTCGCCGCTCGGGCAGGCCTGCGGCCTGTATCGCCGCGAGGGCGCGCCCACAGGTTCGGTGGAGGCCCGCTGCTTTTGTGGGAGGCCCGACCTCGGGGCGATGCCTTTCAAGCTTCAGGCGGGCGCGGTGGCGGCTCGCTGCTTTGCGTCGTCCACTTGTGTTTCCCCGCGCCCGGCCGTAAGGTTCGCGCGTTTTCTTATCCGCCCAGGTGTGCACGACCGCAAGGTCCGCATTAAACGGGAAGCCGGTGCGCTCGCAGGAGCAAGGCCGGCGCTGCCCCCGCAACGGTAATCGACCGCGATCCTCGGGATCGCCGTCCGCTCGACAGCCACTGTGTTCCGACATGGGAAGGCGAGCGCGATGCGCGTCGAAAGCCCGGAGACCGGCCTGACGGATTCGACTGGTGTTGCGGAGGGCAGCACCGTCAAGCGCTGCTGCCCGTCATCCCCGCGCTTGTTCCTGCCCTCCTCAAAAGTCTGCGATCTTTTGAGGAATTCCAAGAATGAAACTGTCCCGTCTCGCCCTGGCCGTAGCGCTGCTGCCCGGCGCCCAGGTGTTCGCCGATGCCGAGCAGGAGCTGCCGAGCATGCTCATCACCTCGGCCCGCCAGGCCGAACCCCGCGCCCAGGCCACGGCAGCCAACGCCGTATTCACCCGCACCGACATCGAGCGCCTGCAGGCGCGCAGCGTGCCCGAGCTGCTGCGCCGCGTGCCCGGCGTGCAGATCAGCAGTGCTGGCGGCCTGCCATCGCTATCGCTGCGCGGCACCGGCACGGCGCAGACCCTGGTGCTGGTCGACGGCCAGCGCATTGCCTCGGCCACCAGCGGCTTCGCCCGTCTCGACTACCTGGCCATCGACAATATCGAGCGCGTCGAAGTGATCCGCGGCCCGCGCTCGTCGCTCTATGGCGCGGATGCCATCGGTGGCGTCATCCAGATCTTCACCCGCAGCGGCGAGCCGGGGCTGACGCCGGAGCTCCGCCTTGCCGCCGGCAGCGACCAGACCTTCCAGCGCAGCCTGAGCCTGGCAGCCGGAACCGAGCGGACCCGCGTCCACCTGGGCGCGAGCCTCGACGAGCGCGGCGGCTTCGACATCACCCGCGACAATCGCGGCGCCGATCGCGACGACGACGGCCAGCGCAGCAAGGCGTTGCACCTGAAGCTGGATCATCGGCTGAACGCCGACTGGAAAGCCGGCCTGAGCCTCAACGATCAGCGCGGCAAGAACGAGTACGACGACGCTTACGAATTCGCCCCCGGCACGCCGCAGGACGAGTTTCGCCTCAGCAGCTACAGCGGCTACCTGGACGGCCAGCTGGCCCCTATCTGGAACAGCCGCCTGGAACTGGGCCGCAGTTTCGACCGCAACCGTGCGGTCGGTTCCAACTACAACGATGGGTTGCTGGAGACCACCCGCCATTCCGCCGCCTGGATCAACCGCCTGCAACTGGACGAGCGCCAGCAGCTGAGCCTCGGCAGCGACTGGTACGAAGACCGCCTGGACGCCACCACGGCCTATCAGGAAGACAGCCGCGACAACCTGGCCTTCTTCGCCCAGCACAGCTTCCAGGGCGAGCACTTTGGCACCGAGCTGGGCCTGCGCCACGACGACAACCAGCAGTTCGGCAGCCACAACAGCTGGAACGCGGCGTTCAGCCTGCCGGTCGGCCAGTCGCAGCGCTGGATTCTGAGCTATGGCGAGGGCTTCCGCGCGCCGACCTTCACCGACCTCTATGCTCCGCCGGCCTGGGGCCCAACCCGGACCTGGAGCCGGAGACCTCGAAGACCTACGAGCTGCAGTGGCGCGCCGAGCTGGACGATACCCTGCTCGAAGCCTCGCTCTATCGCACCGACGTCGAAGACATGATCGCCTGGGGTGGAACCCGGATGGAGAACGTCAGCCATGCGCGAATCAACGGGTTCGAGGCCAGCGCGGCGCGCGAGCTGCTGGGTTGGCAGGCCAGCCTTGGCCTGAGCATCATCGATCCGCGCGACCGGGACAGTGGCCATGTTCTGGCGCGCCGCGCCAAACGCACGCTCAGCGTCGACCTCGACCGGACCTTCGCCAGCCTGTCGGTCGGGGCTGGCTGGCATATCTCCAGCACCCGCTACGACAATGCCGCGAATAGCCGCGAGCTGTCCGGCTATGGCGTGTTCGACCTGCGCGCCGCCTGGCAGAGCCATCCGGAGCTGCGTTGGGAGGCCAAGGTCAACAACCTGTTCGATCGTGACTATGCATTGGCAACCTATGATCGCCCCGATGGGCCCAACTGGTTCGACCCGTCACGGAACTATGGGTATCGCGAAGCCGGACGTACCCTGCTGTTCGCGATGACCTGGACTCCGTCGCTCTGACCGCAAGCGGGCACGCCTTCAAGGCGCCGCCCGCACCATCACCTCGCAGAGCTTCCGGATCGCCCCCAGCATCTGGAAGCTCGGCCGCTCCAGCCCCTTGTCGGGCACTTCCAGCAACCGCCCGTTGCGTACGGCATCGAGCTGCGGCCAGGCCTGCCACTCGTCCAGCTGTGCGCCGCTGCCGGCCAGGATCACCTCCGGGTCACGGGCGAGCACCGCTTCGATGCTCACCTGCGGCGCCGCCAAGGAGAGATCGGCAAAGACGTTGCGCCCGCCACAGACCTCGATGGCTTCGCTGATGATCTGCCGGCCGCCGAGGGTATACAGCGGGCGATTCCAGATCTGGTAGAACACCCGCAGCGGGCGCTCGCGGGCGTAGCTTGTGCGCAGCTCGGCGAGCCCTGCCCGAAACTGCTCGGCCAGGCGCTCGCCCTGCTCGGCACGCCCCGCCGCCCTGCCGATCACCCTGAACTGTTCGGCCAGGCCTTCGAGGCGGGTCTGCTCCACCACCAGCACGGGAATACCGAACTGCTGCAGCTGCTCGCGCTGGCTGCGCGGCACGCTGTCCGGCCAGAGCAGGACCAGATCGGGACGCAGGCTGAGCAGGGTTTCCATTTCCACCTGGCCGTAGCGCCCCACCGAGGGCACCTGCGCCAGTGCTGCGGGCCGCTCGCCGCCATCCAGCACGCCGACCAGCCGATCCGCGGCATCCAGTTCGAGCATGATTTCACTGAGCGAGGGCGCCAGGCTCACCACCCGTTGCGCCGCTGGTGCGGGCAGCACCGCCAGCAACAGCGCGGCGAGCAGCAAGCCGCGCATCAGTGCAGCTGCCGCGGAATGCGGTAGAGCACCAGCAGCGCAAGGCTGCCGAACACCAGCAGCAATTGCGCCACCGGCTCCATGCCCGCCAGCGTGCCGGCGGCAGCGAACCAGGCCGGTAGCGAGGCGACCAGCAGGGCGCGGCGGCGAACGCGGCGCAGTTGCGCCCAGGCACTGGGTTCGGCACTGCCGTCCAGGGCCTGTTCGGCGGCGATCAGCGCATGCTTGAAGGCGGTGAAGGCCGGCAGGCTGAAGAACAGCGAGACGAGTCCAGCGGCGAACAGCGCCAGCCCCCACTCGGCCAGCGGGGCCGCGACCCGGCCGAGAACCAGTACCGGCAGCACCATCGACACGGTATGCAGCCAGCCGTCGCGGGCAAGCTGGCGGCGGGCGGCGACGCGGTTCACGACTGCTTGGCTTCGCCCTGATGGATCTCGCCGAGCATGTGGCCCAGCTTGCCGGCCTTGGTGGCGAGGTACTTGCGGTTGTGCGGGTTGTGCGCGATCTGCAGCGGCTTGCGCTCGGCGACGCGGATGCCGAAGCCCTGCAAAGCCTTGACCTTGCGCGGGTTGTTGGTCATCAGCTTGATCTCGGCGATGCCCAGGTGTTCGAGCATCGGCAGGCAGATGCCGTAGTCGCGCATATCGGGGGCGAAGCCAGGCGCTCGTTGGCCTCGACGGTGTCGGCGCCACCATCCTGCAGCTCGTAGGCGCGAATCTTGTTCAGCAAGCCGATGCCGCGGCCTTCCTGGCGCAGGTAGAGCAGGACGCCACGGCCTTCCTCGGCGATCGCCCGCAGCGCCGCCTCCAGCTGGAAGCCGCAGTCGCAGCGCAGGCTGAACAGCGCGTCGCCGGTCAGGCACTCGGAATGCAGCCGCCCCAGCACCGGCGTGCCATCGGCCACGTCGCCGAGCGTCAGCGCGACATGCTCCTTACCCGTTTCCTGATCGAGAAAACCATGCATGGTGAACACACCGAACGGCGTCGGCAGTTTGGAGGCAGCGACGAACACGACAGACACGGGAGAAACCCCAGCAGGCAGAAAAGCGGATATTGTAACACTAACTAAAAGCTGCAAGCTGCAAGCGAATCAGTACAAGGGTGGGCTTCAGCCCACCCATCGCGCCCAGCGTGGCCTAAAGCCCAGCCGCGCACCTGCATAGCTGGGTTGGCTGTTGCGAATGGACGTATCCCCTGTAGGAGTTTTAGAATGCAGCCGCATTTCGCGGGCATGGCCGAATCGTCTGCAGCTGTTCTTGCCGCCTGCCGCTGCTTTTTACAGCTTCGACTCCAGCAGCAGCACACCCTGCTCCTCGCGCCAGCTGACCCGGCCGAGAAAGCTCATGCCCAACAGCGCCTCGGTCGGCGAGCTGCCTTCGACCACCACCGCTTCCACGCCCAGCACGTCGATCGTGCCGACCTTGACGCTGTTCAGGTGCACGCGCCAGGCCTTCGCCGTGCCGCTGGCGGTACTCACCACCATCGGCCGGCCGCTGACGCGATAGTCGATGCCCAGCCGCCGCGCCTGGTTCTCGTTGATCGCCACCGAGGTGGCGCCGGTATCGACGAGAAACTGCACCGACTGGCCATTGATGGAGCCGGCGATCCAGTAGTGCCCTCCGTACCCTTGGCGACGCTCAGCTGCGTCTTGATCGGCGCGGCGTAAGCACCGCTGTATTCGCGGCTGAGGTCGTAGCGACGCTCGATGCCGTCGACCCGCAGCAGCGCGCCAGAGGCATCGGCGCTGATCACCTCGACGCCGCCGGGGCCGGTCTGCCCTGCCCGGACCAGTTTGCGCTGGCCGTCGACGTTGAGCACCGCCGCACCGGGAAACAGGCCGACCACCTGCACCATGGAGGCCGCCTGGACGATCGCCGGCGACAGCGACAGCAGGCCGGCGAACAGGATTTCGATACTACGCATGGGGCATTCCTCGGCTTGGCGCGGGGGGCCGGCACCATTTGACGCGGCAACGTGGCTCGTGACGCAACGGAATCATCCATCAGCCACGTGATCGCTGCAGCGACCAGCCGCACAATCGCGTCTAAACCAGCAGCGCCACCACTCCCTGCATCACCGCCCAGGCGGCGAGGCCGGCGAGGATATCGTCGAGCATGATGCCCAGGCCACCGTGGACGTTGCGGTCCACCCAGCTGATCGGCCAGGGCTTGGCGATGTCCATGACACGGAACACGACGAACCCGAGCAGCAGCCAGTACCAGCCTTCCGGCACCAGCCAGCAGGTGATCCAGATACCGACGAACTCGTCCCAGACGATGCCCTCGTGGTCGTGCACGCCGAGATCGCGGGCGACCTTGCCGCACAGCCAGATGCCGAACAGCATCGTCATGCCGAGCATCAGCAGGTAGCCCCAGCCGGGCAACAGCTGCCACATCGGTACGAACGGCAGGGCCACCAGCGACCCCCAGGTACCCGGCGCCTTGGGCATCAGCCCGGAACCGAAGCCGAAGGCCAGGTTGTGCCAGGGATTGTTCCAGACGGCGGGGCGCACCTGCGCGGTGGTCGCCTGCGGAATCTCGCTCAAAACGCCTTCCTTATGATGTGGGCCGGGATCGCCCCGACTCAGGCCTCGAAATGGTTGTAGCCACGCGCGGACACGGCGATTTCCTCGCCCTCGGCATCGAGCAACTGCACCCCCTGCCCGTCGACCACCCGCCCGATGACGTGCAACGGCCAGCCGCCCAGCTGCAGCGCCGGCAGCTCGGCGGCTGGCAGGGTGAAGGCCAGCACATAGTCGTCGCCACCAGCCAGCGCGCAGCGCAGCGCTTCGCTATCGCCGGCGAAACGGCGCAGCGGTTCGGACAGTGGCACGCGTTCGCGCTCGATCCGCAGCGCGACGCCCGAGGCCCTGGCGATATGCCCGCAGTCGGCCAGCAGCCCGTCGGAGATGTCCAGCGCCGCCGTGGCCTTGCCGCGCAGCGCTTCGCCCAGGGCCAGTTGCGGTTGCGGCGACCAGTAGCGGGCCAGCAGATGTTCGGCCACATCCGCCTCGGCCTCGGCCTGATGCAGCACCAGCGGCAATGCTCCGGCCGCCTCGCCGAGCACGCCGCCGACACACAGCAGATCGCCGACCTGCGCACCAGCGCGAGTCAGCGCCTGCCCGGCCGGCAGCCGGCCGAACACGGTGACGGTCAGGCACAGCGGACCACGGGTGGTGTCGCCACCGATCAGGCGCAGGCTGCAATCGAGCGCCATGGCGTCCAGCCACGGGCGAACTCGGCCAGCCAGAGCGGATCGGCAGCGGGCAGTGTCAACGCGAGGGTGAAGCCGATGGGCGTGGCGCCCATGCCGGCGAGATCGCTGGCCGCGACGGCCAGCGCCCGCTGGCCGAGCAGATGAGGATCGCAGAGCTCGGGGAAATGCACCCCGGCGACCAGGGTGTCGGTGGAAACCGCCAGCTGCTCGCCGGCGGGAATCTCCAGCAGGGCGCAATCGTCGCCGATGCCGAGCACGACTTCGCCGCCGGCCCTGGCACAAGCGGCGGCGGCGAAGTAGTGGCGGATCAGTTCGAACTCACCCAGCAAGGCGAGCCGGCCTCAGCGCTTGTGGTTGCGCACTTCGGCGCTGCGCAGCGACGGCGCCAGCTTGTCCAGCACGCCGTTGACGAACTTGTGCCCGTCGGTGGCGCCATAGACCTTGGCCAGCTCGATGCCTTCGTTGATGACCACGCGATAGGGCACGTCGATGCGCTGCATCAGCTCGTAGGTGGACAGGCGCAGGATCGCCAGTTCCACCGGATCGAGTTCCTCCAGCGGGCGGTCGAGGTTCGGCGCGATGGCCTGGTCGACCTCGCTCTTCTTGCGTGCGACCCCATTGAGCAGCTCGTGGAAGTAGGCACCGTCGACCCCGTCGAAATCGTTGTCGACGCGGAACTGCGCTTCGATCTCGTTGAGGCTCTGCCCAGCCATGTGCCACTGGTACAGCGCCTGCATCGCCAGGCTGCGCGCCACCCGGCGCGTAGCGATCTTGCCCTTGGCCTTGGGCTGCGGGGCGTCCTGGCTGTCGTCGCGATTCAGGCTCACTTGGCCTCCAGCTGCGAAAGCAGGCTCACCATTTCCAGGGCGGAGAGTGCGGCCTCGGCGCCCTTGTTGCCGGCCTTGGTGCCGGAGCGCTCGATGGCCTGTTCGATGGAATCGACGGTCAGCACGCCGAAGGCGACCGGCACACCGAACTCCATGGACACCTGGGCCAGGCCCTTGGTGCATTCGCCGGCGACGTATTCGAAGTGCGGCGTGCCACCACGAATCACCGCGCCGAGGGCGACGATGGCGTCGTATTCACCCTGCTGGGCGACCTTTTGCGCCACCAGCGGGATTTCGAAGGCGCCCGGGGCGCGGATGATGGTGATGTCGCTCTCGCTGACGCCGTGGCGCACCAACGCATCGACCGCGCCGCTGACCAGGCTCTCGACGACGAAGCTGTTGAAGCGGCCTACGACCAGGGCGTACTTGCCCTGCGGGGCGATGAAGGTTCCTTCGATGGTCTTCAGGGGCATGGAAACAAATCTCGTATAGCGTTAAAGAGCTTGTAGGCAAAATTGGCAGCCCTGCGGAGCAGCGCGTAGCGAGCGCCGGACAGACAAGGCGAAAACAGGTGAGGCGGCGGAGTTTACCGAGGTAAATGAGCAAGCCTCGCCTGTTTTCAACGCAGTATGTCCAAGCGCAGTAGCGCGGCAGCCGTTACTCGGCGGGCAGGTATTCTACAACTTCCAGATCGAAGCCGGATATCGCGTTGAACTTCATCGGCGAGCTCATCAGGCGCATCTTGCGCACGCCGAGGTCGCGCAGGATCTGCGAACCGGCGCCGACGGTGCTGTAGGTGGCCGGCGTCGGCGGCTGCTGGCGGTTGAGCTGGCTCAGCAGCTGCGGCCCGGTCAGCGGGTTGCCGAGCAGCAGCACCACGCCCTTGCCGGCCTTGGCCACCTCGCCCATCGCCGCACGCAGGCTCCAGCGCCCGGGCACGGTGACCAGCAGCAGGTCGCGCAGCGGCTCCATGTTGTGCACGCGCACCAGCGTCGGCTCCTCCGGTGAGATCTCGCCGCGGGTCAGCGCCATGTGCACGGTATCTTCCACGCCGTCGCGATAGGTGACCAGGTTGAACTGCCCGAGCTCGGTTTCCAGCGGCTGCTCGGAAACACGCTCGACGGTGCGCTCGTGGATCATCCGGTAGTGGATCAGGTCGGCGATGGTGCCGATCTTCAGCCCGTGCTGCTCGGCGAACGCCTCCAGCTCCGGCCGCCGCGCCATGGTGCCGTCGTCGTTCATGATCTCGCAGATCACGCCGCTGGGCTCGAGCCCGGCCATGCGCGCCAGGTCGCAGGCCGCCTCGGTATGTCCGGCGCGCGCCAGCACGCCGCCCGGCTGGGCCATCAGCGGGAAGATGTGGCCGGGGCTGACGATGTCCTCGGCCTGGGCATGCTTGGCCACGGCCGCCTGCACGGTACGCGCACGGTCGGCGGCGGAGATGCCGGTGGTCACGCCCTCGGCGGCCTCGATGGAGACGGTGAACTTGGTGCCGAAACCCGAGCCGTTGCGCGGCGCCATCAGCGGCAGCCGGAGCAGCTCGCAGCGCTCGCGGGTCATGGGCATGCAGATCAGGCCGCGGGCGAAGCGCGCCATGAAGTTGATGTGCTCGGCGGTGACGCATTCGGAGGCGATGATGATGTCGCCCTCGTTCTCGCGGTCCTCGTCATCCATGAGGATGACCATCTTGCCGGCGCGGATGTCTTCGATCAGTTCTTCAGCGGTATTCAGAGCCATGGGGCCGATCCTTCACTTGTTCAGGTAGCCGTGTTCGGCCAGAAAGCTTTCCGTCAGGCCCGAGGCCTTGGGTTCGGCGGCCTTGTCGCCCAGCATCAGGCGCTCCAGGTAGCGCGCCAGCAGGTCGACCTCCAGGTTCACCTGCCGCCCCGGGCGGTAGTCGGCCATGATGGTTTCGCCGAGGGTATGCGGGACGATGGTCAGCTCGAATTCGGCGCCATTGACCGCATTGACGGTGAGGCTGGTGCCATCGACGGTGATCGAGCCCTTGAGCGCGATGTAGCGGGCCAGCTCGCGCGGCGCGCGGATGCGGAACTGCACGGCGCGGGCGTTATCTTCCCGCGCCACGACCTCGCCGACACCGTCGACGTGGCCGCTGACCAGATGACCGCCGAGGCGGCTGGTGGGCGTCAGGGCCTTTTCCAGGTTGACCCGGCTGCCGGCCTTGAGATCGATGAAGGCGGTGCGCGCCAGGGTCTCGCGGCTGACGTCGGCCCAGAAGCCGTTGCCGGGCAGCTCGACGGCGGTCAGGCAGACACCGTTGACGGCGATGCTGTCGCCCAGCTTGACGTCGGCCAGGTCCAGCTTGCCGGTCTCGACCAGCACGCGGACGTCGCCGCCCTTGGGCGTGAGCGCCCGGATGGTGCCGATGGCTTCGATTATTCCTGTGAACATGCGGCCTCCCGTGGAAGGCTGTTGCAGCGGTACATACGACGAACTCCTGTTTGTGAAAAACAGGGCACGACAGATCGATGGGGATGCATGACGGGCGCACGAACGGCGCCCATCGGAATATCCCGCTCTCTCTCATCCGGACTATACCGTCGGCCCCGGAATCGCACCGGGTCTGCTGACCTTGCCGAAGCAAGCGCTCGCGGGCTAGGCCTATGGCCATTACCGCCGGTGGGGAATTGCACCCCGCCCTGAGAACGTTGCGGCCACGCCTGTGGCCGTGTGGCGTTTTATCACATTTGCCGGGGCGATGCATGAGGCACGGGCGGTTGGGGAGCGGACGGCGTTCCGCTGCGCACGTGGCGCCGAGCTTCGACATCGCACCACGGTGATGTCCGACAATCCACTCGTTGGGCTTCGCCGGTGCTCAACCTAGGCGGCCCCAACCAACCTACGCCAGGCGCGGGATCGCCACGATCATCCAGTCCTCGCCCACCGCGCGGATATCGACGATCTTCAGCTCGCGCGCCTCGTTCATGCGCTCCAGCGGCAGCTCCAGCAGCGGCCGTGCGGACGAACCGAGGAATTTGGCGGCGACGAAGATCCGGTATTCGTCGATCAGCCCGAGGCTGGCGAAGGCGCCGACCAGCCGCGGCCCGGCCTCGACCAGCACCTCGTTGGCGCCACGCGCGGCCAGCTCGCGCAACAGCGCGGCGAGGTCGACACGCTCCCGGCC
>NZ_AZSV01000021.1:0-57426 GCF_000582595.1 Pseudomonas sp. BAY1663 | reverse complement strand
CCTGCCGATCGGCGACGCCGGGGAACTGTTGCGCCGGCGTCCGGACATCCGCGCCGCCGAACGCCAGCTGGCCGCGGCGACCGCCACTGTCGGCGTGGCGACCGCCGACCTGTTCCCGCGGGTGAGTCTGACCGGCTTTCTCGGCTTCATCGCCGGACGCGGTTCACAGATCGGCTCCAGCGCAGCCGAGGCTTGGGGCGTAGCACCGAGCATCAGCTGGGCGGCGTTCGACCTGGGCAGCGTGCGCGCCCGCCTGCGCGGCGCCGAAGCCGACGCCGACGCTGCCCTGGCGGGCTACGAGCAGCAGGTGCTGCTGGCACTGGAGGAGTCGGAAAACGCCTTCAGCGACTATGCCCGCGCCCAGGAACGCCTGCTGTCGCTGCTGCGCCAGTCCACGGCCAGCCGCGCGGCCGCGCAGCAGGCGGAAATCCGCTACCGCGAAGGCACGGTGGACTTCCTCGTGCTGCTGGACGCCGAGCGCGAACGGCTGGCTGCCGAGGACGCCCAGGCGCAGGCGGAGGTGGAGCTATACCGCGGCGTGGTGGCGCTGTACAAGGCGCTCGGCGGCGGCTGGCAAGCCGAAAGCTGAGCGTTCGGTCATGCGCGCGCGTCTGGCGCCCGAGACTCCGCCAGGCGCGTGCCTGCTGCCGTGAAAATGTGATCTGATCCCGCTCCCATCATGTTGGCCGCGCAAAGCGCTTTCGATCGTCATCCATCTTTGGCATAAGGAACGGCTGAAAGCCCGAACGCGCTCGGCGGTGGCTCCACGCCCGCACGGACGCACTGCCAACCAACCAGAATAAAGAGTCTTTCATGAAGCCGATCATTACCCTTGCCGGGCTTGTGCTGGCTGCCGCCAGCGCGTTCGCCCAGGCCGAGCCCATCGTCATCAAGTTCTCTCACGTAGTGGCCGAAGACACGCCCAAGGGCAAGGGTGCGCTGATGTTCAAGCGCCTGGCCGAAGAGCGTCTTCCGGGCCAGGTCAAGGTCGAGGTCTATCCGAACTCGACGCTGTTCGGCGATGCCACCGAACTGGAGGCGCTGCGTAACGACGAGGTGCAGTTGCTGGCTCCGTCGCTGGCCAAGTTCGAGCAGTACACCAAGCAGTTGCAGGTATTCGACCTGCCCTTCCTGTTCGACGACCTCGATGCGGTCAACCGCTTCCAGAAGCGCGCCAAGGGCCGGCAGTTGCTGCGCTCGATGGAAGACAAGAACATCACCGGCCTGGCCTATTGGCACAATGGCATGAAGCAGCTCAGCGCCACCCGCGCGCTGCGAATGCCACGCGACGCCTCCGGCCTGAGCTTCCGCATCCAGCCTTCGGCAGTGCTCGAAGCGCAGTTCGGCGCGGTGGGGGCTTCGACCCAGAAGCTGGCCTTCGCCGAGGTCTACAACGCACTCAAGGCCGGCACCGTGCAGGGTGCGGAAAACCCCTGGTCGAACATCTACAGCAAGAAGATGCACACCGTGCAGCCCTACATCACCGAGACCGATCATGGGGTGCTGGACTACATGGTGGTCACCAATACCCGCTTCTGGATGGGCATGCCTCACCAGATCCGCTATGAACTGGAAGCCATCCTCGACGAAGTGAGCTACATGGTGAACCTCGAGGCCGAGAAACTGAACCAGGCCGACCGCGAGCGCATCCGCCAGTCCGGTACCTCGGAGCTGATCACCCTCACGCCGGAAGAACGCGAAGCCTGGCGCGACGCGATGCGCCCGGTCTGGCAGCGGTTCGAATCGGTGATCGGCGCGGACATCATCAAGGCGGCGGAAACCGTCAACCGCAAGCAACGCAACTGAAGGATCGATGGGCAGGCCTACGGCCTGCATCGCCGCGGGGGCGTGCCCACAGGGGGACGGCGTGCACAGGCTGCTCTTGTGGGAGGCCCGACCTCGGGGCGAGGCTCTTGAGCTTCGGGCAGGCCTACGGCCCGCATCGCCGCGAGGGCGCGCCTCCCACTGGGTTCGGTGTGCACCGGCTGCTTCGTGGGAAGCCCGACCTCGGGGCGATGCTTTATAGACTGTCCCCGAGGCGCGCCCACGGGTTCGGGCGTATCCGCCGCGCCTGTGGCCCGCCCCTACTCGTCCACCCGCTGCAGCTGCCTGGCTTCGTACCCCGGATAGAGATGACTGACGCTGCGAATCAGCTCGTAGCGCGTCAGGCTGACGCCGGCGAAGCGTTCGGGAATGGCGCTGTGGATCACCTCGTTCATGTCCTCCCCGTTGGCCGCCGCATCACGCAGCAGGCCGTCGAGCCAGCCGAGATAGTCACGCATTTGCGCGAACGGCGCCGCATCGTCGGCGAGCGGGCCATGGCCAGGCACCAGGCGCTTCCATGGCAGGGCTTCGAGGGCGTCGAGATCCGTCAGCCAGACATCCAGGCCCGGGCTGTTGGGCGTGGTCAGGGCACGCTGGTAGAAGAGAATGTCGCCGGCGAACAGCACGCCGCTGCGTTCATCGAGAATCGCCAGATCGGCTCCGGTATGCCCGCGCAGTTCCAGCAGGCGCAACCTGCGCCCGCCGATTTCCAGTACACCGGGCTGCAGCGTCTCGGACGGCAGCAACACTTCGGTTCCGCGCATCCAGTCGCCGACCAGGCGGTACATGTTCTCGGCCATGGCATCGCCCTGCTCGCGCAGCAATTCGGTGGTGCCGGCCAGGGCGGCGATGGGCACGTCGGCGAAGGCCTGGTTGCCGAGCACGTGGTCGGGGTGATGATGGGTGAGCAGCACCTTGACGACGGGCTGTTCGGTAACGCCAGCGATGGCCGCGCGCATGGCCTCGCCGTAGCGTCGGGACGGCCCGCTGTCGATCACCAGCACACCGGCACCGGTGACGATGAAACCGGTGTTGACGATATTGCCGCCGTTGCGCTGGTCGAAGTTGTCGGTCGAGCCTTCCAGCAACCAGACGTTCTCGGCGATCTGTCGCGGCTGCAGCTGGTAGCGCAACTCGGCCTGTGCCGGCAGCGCCAGGCAGAGCGCAATGATCAGGATGGGCAGGCGCATGTCATCTCCTTTGCCTGGGTGTTTCGCCGCTGGCACGTGCCGGGGCGGGCTACAACGCCGCCTCGAACTCGTTGCCATTGTTGTCGCGCAGCCATAGCCGGGCGCCTTGCCGGTCCTTCACTTCCAGGCTCAGCGTCGGGTTTTCGCTGACGGCCGGATACAGTTCCAGCGTGGCCAGTACGTTGCCGGCCGTATCGCGCAGCTGTGCCTGGTTGAGGAAGAACTCCGGGATTCCGCCGACCAGGCCGTTGTCCATCGGGTGCGATACCTGTAGCCGCAGGCGGCTGCCGTCGCCGCGCCCGAAGCGCTTGCCGACGATCGTGCCCAGGCGGTCCTCCCATCCGGGTTGCGCCCGCACCACGCTCGGTGCGGTGCAGCCGCCACCGGCGGCATCGACCTTGGCCGACCCCACGTGCCAGAGACCATCGCGGGTCAGCACCGCCGCGCGGATCGGCGTCGCCTGTTCCACGCGGATGCGGATGGCCACCAGTGGCAATACCTGCGCGCCGGGCACGAAGCTGAACACCCGCGGAATGGGGTTGAGATCGGCCCAGGCCTCGATGCGCACCACCTCGTCGCCCAGCGCCCGGGCATCGATATGCACCGGCACCTGGCGCGCATCCTCGGCGAACGGCGGCACCTGCACCCGCACGCGTTCGTCGAACACGTAGGGTTCACCGCCGAGCAGGCCCTTGTGGTGGTATTCCCACATGACCGATTGCAGCGGATCGGGCTCGGCCGCCTGCAGGACAGCGGCCTGCACGGCCAGCAGGAACACCAACAAGACTCGAATGCTCATGTCGCCTCCTCGGCATGGGGCCATATCGCCTCAATGCCCCGCCACGTCACGCTCCACATCCTGGTACAGCCCGGGCAGCTCATAGTGCAGCCCGTAGCCGGCGTAGAGCTTTTCCATGTCCCCGTCCTGGATCAGCGTTTCCAGCACTTCCTCCAGCGCATAGGCCAGTTGCCGGTTGGACTCGTGGACCGCCATGCCCAGGTCCCAGACCTGCTTGCCCATGTTCGGATAGGCGTTCTCGGCGAGCTTCAGGTGGCTGTCCCCAGCCTGCGCGAGCAGCCACTCGATTTCACCGCGCATGGCCATGGTCGCATCGACTTCGCCCCGACGCATGGCAGCGAATGCTTCCTGCACGGTCGGATAGTGATGGGCGTTCTTGGCCAGCCGCCCCTCGAACACCGAAGACAGGTAGAACGACGGTACGCTGTCCACCTCGACGCCGATCGGGTGGTACTGGAAGATCGCCACGCTGGGAACCGCGTCGATCCGCCGGTCATCGTAGGCCGCCTGCCAGCGCTCGCGCTGGTAGGGCCCGAACATCACCACCAGTTCGTTGATCAGCTCGCCCAGCTCGTTGCGCTTGTAGGAGAACTCGCGGTCGTAGGGCACGCGCAGCATCACGTCGGCCAGTACGCCGCTGCGCAGGTAGTGTCCCTTCCAGATGAAGTTGCGCAGGTCGTCGTCCAGGGTTTCGTCCGGGGTCACCCACAGTATCTGCAGGTCCAGCCCCAGGCCTTCGGCGAGCTTGCCGGCCAGCTCCACGTCCACGCCGCGCGGCCGGCCATCCTGCAGGTAGCTGTACGGTGGGAAATTCTCGTACATGGCCACCTTGAGCACGCCCGACTCGATGATGTCGTCGTAGGCGCGCACCTTCACCACATCCGCCTGCGCGAATGCGCAGCAGAGCAGCAGGCACAGCGCCAGGACCCGCCGGCCCAGGCACCTCACTGCTTGGCTGCCTCGGATTCGATATAGGTACGGATCGCCCACAGCGCTTCCTGGCTGAGGGTGTCGGCCATGCGCGGCATGTACACCGCACCGTCGCGCACCGCACCGTTGATCACGCGCTCCTTGAACCACTCGTCACCGTCGTAGCTGGCCTCCAGCTCGCGCAGGTCCGGGGCGATGCCGCCGGAGATGGCTTCCAGGCCGTGGCAACGGGCGCAGTTCTGGTTATAGGCCGAAGAGCCGATCTCCACCGCCAGGTCATGATGTTCGCTCGGCGCGCGGTAGGGATTCTCCTCCACCCATTCCTCACCGAGCGAGGGCAGGCCCTTGGTGTTGACGGGTTGCGGCGTCACGTCGCCATGCGCCAGCACGAGGCCGGACATCCCCAGAAAGCCTGCGGTCAGCAGTGCGCGCATATGCATCTTGTTATTCATGACTACCACCTCATTTGCTAAAACCGTGCAAGGCAGCTCCCATCGGAGCGCATGGTGGTCATGTTGGCGGTGCGGCCGAGCCGGCAGAATCCTGCTTTGGACGCCTGCTTCTCCTCCCTTGGTAGTGGGTTTTGCCACCGTCTTTGGCAGCAGGTCGGATGCCACTGCGGTAGCAAGGCCAAATCACCGGGCGTTTGGGAAGTTTTCCCGGCAATCGCGGGAGCATTTCCGTATCGGCGCCGTCGTCGCGCTTTCGATAATCGAATCGCCAGGCCACCGGCAGACGGCGGCCTCGTCCGAATCGACCAAGGGAATCGCAACCATGACAACAAGATCGCACCCCGGCACAACCCGCCCGCTCGCCCTCGCGGTACTCGCCGGCAGCCTCGCGCTGGGCGGCAATGCCCAGGCCAAGCCGGTCAGTTGGGAAGACATCGCCAACGACCATCTTTCCACCGAAAGCGTCCTGCAATACGGCCTGGGCACCCACGCCCAGCGCTGGAGCCCGCTGGCGCAGGTCAACGAGCGCAACGTGTTCAAGCTGACACCGGCCTGGTCGTTCTCCTTCGGCGACGAGAAACAGCGCGGGCAGGAATCCCAGGCCATCGTCCACGACGGCGTGATCTACGTCACCGGCTCCTATTCGCGCGTCTTCGCCCTGGATGCCAGGACCGGTAAGCGCTTGTGGAGCTACGCCCACCGCCTGCCCGACGACATCCGCCCGTGCTGCGACGTGGTCAACCGCGGCGCCGCCATCTACGGCGACAAGATCTACTTCGGCACCCTCGATGCCCGCGTCGTGGCGCTGAACAAGGACACCGGCAAGGTCGTCTGGAACAAGAAGTTCGGCGATCACGCCGCCGGCTACACCATGACCGGCGCGCCGACCCTGGTGAAGGATGGTAAGAGCGGCAAGGTGTTGCTGATCCACGGCAGCTCCGGCGACGAGTTCGGCGTGGTCGGCAAGCTCTTCGCCCGCGACCCGGACACCGGCGAGGAAATCTGGATGCGGCCCTTCGTCGAAGGCCACATGGGCCGCCTCAACGGCAAGGACAGCAGCCCCACCGGCGACATCAAGGCGCCGTCCTGGCCGGACGACGCCAACTCACCCACCGGCAAGGCCGAGGCCTGGAGCCAAGGCGGCGGTGCGCCGTGGCAGAGCGCGAGCTTCGATGCCGAGACCAACACCATCATCGTCGGCGCCGGCAACCCGGCCCCGTGGAACGGCTGGGCGCGCACCGCCAAGGACGGCAAGCCGCAGGACTACGACAGCCTCTACACCTCCGGCCAGGTCGGCGTCGACCCGAGCACCGGCGAGGTGAAGTGGTTCTACCAGCACACGCCGAACGATGCCTGGGACTTCTCCGGCAACAACGAACTGGTGCTGTTCGACTACAAGGACAAGGCCGGCAAGACGGTCAAGGCCACCGCCCACGCCGACCGCAACGGCTTCTTCTACGTGGTCGACCGCAAGGACGGCAAGCTCAAGAACGCCTTCCCCTTCGTCGACGGCATCACCTGGGCCAGCCACATCGACCTCGAGAGCGGACGGCCGGTGGAGAACGAAGGCCAGCGCCCGCCCAGGCCGGAACCGGGCGAGAAGCACGGCAAGTCGGTGGAAGTCTCGCCCCCCTTCCTCGGCGGCAAGAACTGGAATCCCATGGCCTACAGCCAGGACACCGGGCTGTTCTACGTGCCGGCCAACCACTGGAAGGAGGACTACTGGACCGAGGAAGTCAGCTACAAGAAGGGCTCGGCCTACCTCGGCCAGGGTTTCCGCATCAAGCGCATGTACGACGATCACGTCGGCATCCTGCGCGCCATGAACCCCACCACCGGCAAGGTGGCATGGGAACACAAGGAGAAACTGCCGCTGTGGGCCGGCGTGCTGGCGACCAAGGGCAACCTGGTGTTCACCGGCACCAGCGACGGCTATTTCAAGGCCTTCGATGCCAGGACCGGCGATGAGCTGTGGAAATTCCAGACCGGCAGCGGAATCATCTCGCCGCCGATCACCTGGGAGCAGGACGGCGAGCAGTACATCGGCGTGACCGTCGGCTACGGCGGCGCGGTACCGCTGTGGGGCGGCGACATGGCCGTGCTGACCAAGCCGGTCGCCCAGGGCGGCTCGTTCTGGGTGTTCAAGCTGCCGCAATGGGAGAACAAGACCGCACGACGCTGAACCGGGCCGACGCCGTGCCCGCCGCCTCGACGGGCACGGCCACGCACAGGTTCGCGGGGCGATCCCATCGCATGCCCGGCTCCGGGTTGGCGCTCTCGCCGGTCATGCCGGAGCGCCCCGCGCAACCGCCCTCCTCCCCTTCGAACGAGAACTGCCATGAAGACACTTCACAGCCTGTCGTTGCCCCTGATCCTGCTCGCCGGCACCGCCGCGTTCGCCGCCGACGACTTGCCGCTGACCATCAACGGCTGCGTCATCCAGCCGCAAAGCCACTGCCCGAACGCCGACCTGCGCGGGGCCGATCTCAGCAACCAGGACCTGCGCAAGATCGATCTCGCCGGCGCCAACCTTGCCGGAGCCAACCTGCGCCACGCCAACCTCGACCTGGCCAACCTGGAGAAGGCCGACCTTTCCGGCGCCACCCTCAACCGCGCCAGCCTGCAGCAGGCCAACCTGCGCCTGGCGAACCTCACTGGCGCCCGGCTGGTCGCCATCCAGGGCTGGGGCCTGTTCGCCCAGGCCGCGCAGTTCAAGGGCGCCGACCTCACTGCCGCCTACCTCGAATTCGCCCGCATGAGCGGTGCCAGGCTGCACGACAGCAACCTGCACGCCGCCGACCTGGAAATGGCCTGGCTGAGCAAGGCCGACCTCGCCGGCGCCAACCTCACCGATGCCAACCTGCAGGAAGCCAAGTTCAACGATGCCAACCTGGCCAACGCCATCTTAAGCGGTGCCCGGCGGCATTATGCGACCTTCCAGGGAACCCATATGGAGGGTTGCCGGGACTGCCCGCTGGATTGGGAGAAGTAGCCCAGGCGCTCAACCAAGCCCACGCACCGTGCGCTGCAGCAGCGACAGCGCGGCATAGGCCAGCACCCCCAGCGTCGCCGACAGCCACAGCGCGTCGACGCCGAAATCATCGATCAGCACGGCGAACACGAACGGCGACAACGCCTGGGCGAAACGCGCCGGGACCATCAACAGTCCCTGGCGCAGGCCATAGCCCTGCGCTCCGAAGATCACCAGCGGCAAGGTGCCCTTGGCAATGGTGAGGATGCCGTTGCCACCACCATGCAGCAGCGCGAATACGGTGGTAGCGGGGGCGCCAGCCAGCATCACGCCCACCGCCCCGAGGGGATGCGCGATGGTGGCCAGCCGCGCCGAGAACAGGGGGTGGAAGCGTTGCAGCAGGACGAACTCCAGGCAGCGCGCGCCCACCTGGGCCGGCCCCACCAGCGCCGCCACCCCGATCGCTGCGGCAGCCGAAAGCCCGGACGCCTGCAACAACCGCGGCAGGTGCGCGGCCATCGCGGTGCTGGTGAACCAGGTGGCCGCGAAGACGAAGGCCAGCAGGCCCATGGTCAGCCCGGCCCGGGAGTTTTCCTCGTCCGGGGGCCTGCCGGTGGACGCGGGGATGGGCTGGACACCCACCGGAAGCATCAGCCGGTTGAGCGGCAAGCCGAGGAACACATGCATCGCGGCCCAGGCCAGGCAGGTCGCGCGCCAGCCGTAGTGTGCCTCCAGCCAGCCGCTGATCGGCCAGCAGACGGTGCTGGCGAAGCCCGCGAGCAGCGTGATGCCGGTGATCGCGCCGCGCGCATCGCGGCCATAGATGCCGGCCAGGGTCGCGAACGCCGCCTCGTACAACCCCAGCGCCATGCCGATGCCGATCACCAGCCAGCCGAGCCAGAGCATCGACGGGCCGCTCGCCAGGCCCAGCGTGGCCAAACCGACCGCGAAGACGATACTGGAAAGCGCCAGCACATCGCGGCCGCCGTGGTGGTCGATGCGCTTTCCGCAGAGCGGCCCGAGCATGGCGGTGACGATCAATGCCAGGGAGAATGCGGCGAAGACATTGCCACTGCTGATGCCGAGGTCGCGTGCCATCGGCTCGGCGAGAATCGCCGGCAGGTAATAGGTCGAACCCCAGGCCAGGGTCTGGGCGGTACCGAGCGCAAGGATGATACGCAAGCGTGGCACCATGCTCTCAGCCTCTCTGGTCGGCTGCTGGCGCCATGCGGGAGCGAGGGGCTGCATGGATGCGGATCATTCGGACTCCTGTCGCTGCCGCCGGGGACGGCGGCCAAGCTCGCCAGCATACGCCATCCGTCGCGATGATCCTGCATCCAGCAGTCCATGCGCGGCGTGGTGCCGGGCATGGGCGTTTCCGCCGGCTTACAGCGCCCCCCAGCGATAGCGCACACCGACCCAGGCGGCACGCGGTGCGCCGGGGGCGATGAACTGTTCGTGGCGCCATTCGTCCGGGTCTGCCTCGAAGGCATGGCCAGCCCCCACGAAAGGGTTCTCGGCCAGGGCGCCGCCCGTGGCGTAGCGCTTGTCGAACAGGTTGTCGACGCGACCGAACAGCGTCCAGTCGCGGGTGAAGCGGTAGTCGGCCGCCAGGTTGACCACGGCGTACCCCGGCAGCTTGCCGCGGCCTTCGAACTCGTCGTTGGCCTGGTGACGGTTGTTCTCGTTGCCACGCACGTATTGCGCGGAATAGGCCAATACGCTGGTGCCGATGCGCAGCCGGTCGTTGAGATTCCAGTCCAGGCCGAGCTTGAGGTTGTGTTTCGGCAGCCCCGGCAGATAGTCGCCGCTGGAAATGCGGATCTCGTCCTCCGGGCAACCGCCCTCGCCTTCGGTGCTGTTGTTCTCGGCAAGGATGCATGCCGAAGAACGGAAGGTCGCATGCAGGTAGGTGTAGTTCACCTGCCAGTCGAACGGCCCCTGCTCGCCCGCCAGGCCCAGTTCGATGCCCTGGCGCCGGGTGCGGCCGAAGTTGCTGAAGTAGCCTTTGCTGCCGCCCGTACCGACGAACAGCAGGTCGTCATGGTTGATGCTGCGAAAAGCCGTGGCGTTCCAGCGCGTGCCGCCGGCCAGTTCGCCGCGCAGGCCGAATTCCAACGTGCGGGTGACCACCTGTTCGAGAAAGGGATCGGCGGCCATGGCGTTGGGCAGGCTGCAGGGGTTCGCCGGGTCGGCACAGCCCAGCTCGATCGGCGTCGGTGCCCGGTTGCCCTGGGAGAAGCCGCCATAGAGGGTCAGCGCCTGCCGCAGCTGCCAGGCGAACCCCAGTGCCGGGTTGAGCTTGCGGTAGCTGAAGTCGCCATCGAGCGCATCCCCCATGCGGTCGGTGTTGATCACCCGGGTACGGTTGTAGCGCAGCGAGCCGGTCACATGCAGGCCCTCGCTCAGTGCCCAGGTATCGGTGGCGTAGAGGCTGGCGGTGCGGGTGCGGCCCAACAGGCTGTTGACCTGCTCCACCTCCTCGCTGGCGAGGATGCCGCGGGTGGCAGTCAGCTCGCCGCCCTGCTCGCTCTGGCGGAAACTGGCGCGGGTGTTGTCGTAAGCCAGGCCGAAGGCGAGCCGATGCGCACCGGCCTGGCGGGCCCACTGCAGTGCCAGGCCGTAGGCGCGCTGGGCAGTGCGCGTGCGGTTCAACACCCCGCTTTGCGGCCCTTCGCCGAGGAAGCCGCCGTCCGCCCATTGCTCATATTCGTCCTCGTATTCGTCGTTGCCATCGCCATTGAGGGTGTTGGTTCGCGTGCGGCGCAGGTAGAGCGTGGCGGAGAGGCGATCGCTGTCGCTCAGCCAGTGGCTGCCGGACAGCGCCAGCAACTGGCTGCGGTTCTCGGTCTGGTCGGGATGGGTGAAGATCGCCTCGCGTTCGTGGTCGTGCAGGCTCTCGGGAACCAGGCCGTTGCCGATCAGGTCGTTGTCGGCGTGCGCCAGGGTCAGCGCGAGGTCCGTGGTCTCGCTGGTCCAGGCGAACTTGCCGAACAGCTGGCCGACCTCGGACGGCGAATGGTCGCGCCAGCCGTCCTCATCCATGCCTTCGGCCGCCAGATACCAGGAGAACTGCTCATGCCTGCCGCCATGCTCCACCGAGCCCCCATGGCGGCCGAAGGAACCGCCGTAGAGTTGCGCCGTGCCGCCCGGGTGCGTGTCACCGCGCTTGGTCCGCAGCGCCAGGGCGCCGCCCAGGGTGTTCAGGCCGTACAGCGGGTTGGAGCCCGGCACCAGGGCCATGTCGGCGATGGCGGTGCCAGGGATCAGGTCCCAATGCACCACGTCGCCGAAGGCTTCGTTGACACGCACGCCATCGAGAAACACCGACAACCCCTGCGGCGTACCCAGTAGCGGCGAGGCGGTGAAACCGCGGTAATTGAGGTCCGCCTGATAGGGGTTGCCCTGGGTTTCGTTGATATTCACGCTGGGCAGCCCGCGCTGCAGGTTCTCGGCAAGGGACTGTCCGCCCAACTGGCGCAGGCGTTCGCCATCCAGCGTCTGGATATTGGCCGGTACCCGGTCCTTCGGCAGGTCGATACCGGGCAACGGTGTCGTGGCGACCACCTCGGCGCTGCCGAGCTCGAGCGGCCCGGCGGCGTGAACGAAGCCAGGCAGGAGACTGGCGATGGCTAGGGAAAACAGCGTGCGCGGGGGCATTCCGCTGCGACGGAGCTGATACGGCATGGGCGTTCCTTGTTCTTGTTGGCGAGTCAGGCCGGGCGATCCGCCAACAATCTGCGCGGGCCTCCGGCTCTACGGCAGGATGCCTACTGGCAACCTGCCAGGAACGATTATCGGAAGCCGCCGCAGGGCATCGACAGGGAAAATCTCCCGGCTCTGGCGGGAAAAATTCCCGATCGCGCGGCGATTGGTCTTACTACCGGCGAACCAAGACGGAGCAAGGCTTCGGGACGAAGGCGGCCAGTCGCTACCCGCAGCCGCGCGCAGCAACCGCGGGCCGAACGGGGCCGTTGAACAAGGAAGGGGCCAGAACAGAACCGATCGAGGGCTCAGGCTAGCAGGCGCTCACCGACGCGCAGCAAGCCCTGGTCGATGGCCAGATGCACCAGCTCCGCCTGGGAGCTGACCTCCAGCTTGCTTTTCAGCAGCGCCATGTGGTTGGAGACGGTCTTGCTGCTGATGCACAAGCGCTCGGCGATCTCGCGGTTACCGATGCCGCGGGCGAGCATGATGAAGATCTCCATCTCGCGCGGGGTCATCTCGGCCAGCCGCCCCTTGATCGGCGACTGCGAAGGCCGTTGGCAGGCCAGTTCGGTCGCCAGCGGCTGTTCGATGAAGGTCTGTCCGGCCAGCACCTTGCGCACCGCCTCGACCAGGACGTCCGGTGCGCAACGCTTGGTCAGGTAGCCGGATGCACCGGCATCCAGTGCCTGGCGGACCAGCGCCAGTTCGTCGTGCATGCTGAAGACCAGCACCGGCAGCAACGGCAGCCGCTGGCGCAGGCGCCGGCAGGTTTCCAGCCCGCTGATGCCGGGCAGGCCCAGGTCGAGCACGACGAGGCTGGGAATCGTCTCCTGCACCTGCTGCAGCGCCAGCTCGCCGCTCGCCGCTTCGCTGACCACAACCTCGGGGAGCAATGCCCTGAGCAGGCTGGCATAGCCCTGACGTACCACCGCATGGTCGTCCACCAGCAGGATCTTCATGATGTCGCTCCTTCCACAGGCAGCTTGAGATAAAGCGCCCAGCCTGCGCCCGGGCGATGCCGCAGGCGCAACCGGGCACCGAGACAGCGCGCATGCTCGCCCATCGAGCGCAGGCCGACGCCCGCCCGCTCGGGAGGCTGGCCATGGCCGTCGTCGCGAAGCAGCAGGCGCAGCCCGTTGCGGCCGCCACGCAGGTGCAGCTTCACGCGGCTGGCCCGCGCATGCCGCGCCACGTTGGTCAGCGCTTCCTGCACCATGCGATACAGATGCAGCTTGGCCTCCATCGGCAGCGCGGGGATCGGCCCCTGCAGCTGGAGCTGGCACTCGATGCCCTGTGCGCTCTGCCATTGGTCGGCAAGCTGGCCGAGCGCTTCCTCCAGCCGCAGGTGATCGAGCATCACCGGATAGAGATCGCGGACCAGGGTGCGAAAGCCGTTCTGCAGGTCGAGGCTGTGCTGCTCGAGATGAGTCGCGGTTTCACGCACGGCGTCCGGCTTGTCGGCTTGGACCCGCAGGAGGCAGACCCGCGCGCGAATGCCGGCAAGGTACTGGCCGAGATCGTCATGCAGCGCCTGCGCCAGCCGGGTGCGCTCGCGCTCCTGCAGGGCGAGCAGCGCCTGGGTCAGGCGGTCGTTGTCCGCCCGTGCATCCTCGAGCGCCGCGGCCATGTGGTTGAAGCGCTCGGCCAGTTGGCGGGCTTCCGCGAAGCGGTGAGGCGGCAGCCGGGTGTCGAGCCGGCCGGCGGCGATGCGCACCAGCGCGGCGAGCAGTTCGCGCAGTACGCGCATGCCCGGGCGCACCGCCCAGCGGATCGCCAGCAGGCTGAGCAGTAGCGCCAGCGCGAACAGCGCCAGCAGTTGCAACAGCGAATCCCTCACCTCGTCGACTTCGTCGATCGGATCGACGCTGATATGCAGGCGCTGGCCGTCCGCCAGCTGCAGCACCCTGGGCGCGGCCTGCTCCATCGGATACAGCCAGGCGGCGAGCCAGTCGCCGGAGACCGTCGCGGTGCCGGCCATTGCCGGCTCCTCGGCCTTCGACCAGCGCACGCGCACGTGCCTCAGGCTATCGGTGAGCTCAGGCCGCAGCGAGCCGGGGTCGCGCTCGGCCATTTCACCCAGGTATTCGGCGACGGTGGCCGCCGCGCTCAGCTCACGCTGCACATCGTGGCTGGCCTGGCGCAACAACACCGCCAGGCAGACTGCCGCCACCAGGATGAAGAACAGCGTGACCAGCAGATTGATGCGCCAGAGTGCGGACATGCCGGAACCTCGGAAGCGGGATTCACTTCACCACGAAGCGGCCTTCCATGCCCTTGTTCTGCAGCCCCTTGCAGTAGAACGGGTAGCTGCCCGGTTTGATCGGCAGGAAGAAGATCTCCGCCTCGCCGGCCTCCTCGAACTCCAGCTCGACCAGGGTGATGGCCTTGATCTCCACGCCGCCGGCCTCGACCTTGCGCAGGAAGATCGCCTGGGCGAACTCGGGCGCCTGGAAAGCGCACTCCTTCTGGCCATCGGAACTGATCTTGAGCTGGTAGGCGATGCCGGTTTCCAGCTGGTACTCCTTCTGCGAGACCGCGTAGTCGCTCTCCTCGGAGCCGAACGCGAGATCCGGCAGCGCCTGGGTGCGACGCGTCAGGTCGCCGGCGGCATGGCCCTGATCGAAACCGACCAGGCTGACGATGAACAGCAGGTTGAGCAGCAGGACTTTGCAGGTGGGCATGGGACGGCCTCGTTATTGTTATCGGACAGCTACATGCTAGGGGCAGGCGCCGGCTGCGGGCCTACTACCTTGGTACCGTCGGAGCGGTACTTTCTGCATATTCCCCCACCTCCTGGCGATTCCTATGCTGGGGCCACCCTCACATGGAGTTGCCCATGCGCCTGCTCGCGATCCACGCCGCCGTCTGCCTGGCCGCCCTGGTCTGCCCCGTCACGTTCGCCGAGGCGGCCAGCCAGCCATTGACGGTCCGCATCGGCTACCTCGGCTACCGTCCCGACCCCGGGCCGCTGCTATCCAATGTCATTCCCGAACCGGAGGATGCCGGCCTGCGCGGCGCCGAGCTGGCCGTGGTCGACAGCAACAGCACGGGACGCTTCCTCAAGCACCACTACGAACTCGAGGCCGCCACCGGCGAAACGCCGGAAGACCTGCTGGCACAAGCCGCGCAACTGCATGCCGACGGCCTGCGCCTGTTCGTGGTGAATGCGCCCGCCAACACCCTGCGCCGGCTCGCCAAGGCCCTGCCGGACAGCCTGCTGCTCAACGCCGGCAGTGCCGACGATGCGTTGCGCAGCCAGAGCTGCCTGGCCAACGTGCTGCACACCCTGCCCAGCCGCAGCATGCTCGCCGATGCGCTCGGCCAGTTCCTCGCCGTACGCCGCTGGAACCACTGGCTGCTGATCGTCGGCCCGACCGCCGAGGACCAGGCCTACGCCGACGCATTGCGCCGCGCGGCCAAGCGTTTCGGCCACCGGATCGTCACGGAAAAGCCCTGGAGCTTCGATAACGACCAGCGCCGCAGCGCCCAGGCCGAGATGCCGCTGTTCACCCAGGCGGACGAGTACGACGTGGTACTGGTGGCCGACGAACGTGGCGACTTCGGCGAGTACGTCCCCTATCACACCTGGCTGCCCCGGCCCGTTGCCGGCACCCAGGGGCTGACCCCGACCGGTTGGCACAAGACGGTGGAAACCTACGGCGCCGCGCAGTTGCAAAAGCGCTTCGAAGCCCATGCCGGGCGCTGGATGAACGATCGCGACTTCGCCGCCTGGCTGGCCGTACGCAGCCTCGCCGCCGCCGTCACCAAACTGCGCGCCGACGATGCCACGGCGATTCGCGCGCTGTCGTTGAGCGACGCGCTGCCGCTGGACGGCTTCAAGGGGCGCAAGCTGAGCTTTCGCCAATGGAACGGCCAACTGCGCCAGCCGATTCCGCTGGTCCATCCGCGGGCACTGGTTTCCAACTCGCCCCAGGAAGGTTTCCTGCATCCCACCAGCGAACTGGACACCCTGGGCTTCGATGCAGCGGAAAGCCGCTGCCGCCTTGACCAGAAGGAGTTTTGAGCATGCGATGCGCACTGCTTGTGTTGGCCTTGGGTGCCCGCTTGGCATCTGCCGAAACCAGCGATTTGAGTTACGAGGCTTACGTCGACAGCGATAAGCGCATCAAGTGCCTCTACGGCTACGCGGCCGAAAAGACAGGGGACCACGCATCCGCCAGGAGAATCTTTGAAGACTGCATCGAGCGCTGGAACGATGTGTACTCGATGATCTGGCTTGCTCAGATGTACGAATCGGGCGCCGGTGTAGCCGTAGACCAGGCGAAAGCTGCGGCCCTCATCAAACGAGGTGCGGAGCAGCCGGACGATGCCAGCTACGTCGACCTTGCACGCTATCACTGGGGCGTGGCGCTGGCCGAAGGCCGCGGTGTCGAAACCGATCGCGCGGCCGCGCGCAGCTGGTTGCAGCGCGCGGCCGCCGGAGGCCAGCAGGACGCCGATGAATACTTGCAGCAGCTGGATGACAGCCGCGCCGCACAATAACGACAAGAGAGCCCGACCATGCCCCGAACCCTGCTAGCCACCGCCATTGCCTGCGCCCTGACCTGTTCCACCGGCGCCGCCACGGCCGCCACCGCCTATGTCTCCAACGAAAAGGACGACAGCATCAGCGTGATCGACCTGGAGCGCATGGAAACGGTCGAGACGCTGGAAGTCGGCATGCGCCCGCGCGGCCTGACGCTGTCCCGTGACCACAAGCTGCTCTATATCTGCGCCAGCGATTCGGACACCGTGCAGGTCATGGACCTGGCGACCCGGCAGATCATCAAGCAGCTGCCCTCCGGTGCCGATCCCGAGCAATTCGCGCTGCACCCGAACAACAAGTGGCTGTACATCTCCAACGAGGACGATGCGCTGGTCACCGTGGTCGATGTCGACAAGGAGGAGGTGCTGGCGCAGATCGACGTCGGCGTCGAGCCCGAAGGCATGGCCGTCAGCCCCGACGGCAAGTGGGCGGTGAACACCAGCGAAACCACCAACATGCTGCACTGGATCGACACCGGTACCCATGAACTGGTGGACAACACCCTGGTCGACCAGCGCCCGCGCCATGTGGAGTTCTCCAAGGACAGCAAGCTGCTCTGGGCCTCGGCCGAGATCGGCGGCACGGTCAGCGTGGTGGATGTGGCCAAACGTGAGGTGCTGAAAACCCTGACCTTCAAGATCAAGGGCATCCACCCGGACAAGGTGCAGCCAGTGGGCATCAGGCTCACGTCCGACGGCAAGTACGCCTTCGTCGCCCTCGGCCCGGCCAACCACATCGCGGTCGTCGATGCCAGGACCTACGAGGTGCTGGATTACTTGCTCGTCGGCCGACGTGTCTGGCACATGGCGTTCACCCCGGACGAGCGCCTGCTGCTGACCACCAATGGCGTCAGCGGCGATGTATCGGTGGTGGATGTGGCCAGCCTCAAGGTAACCAAGTCGATCAAGGTCGGCCGTTATCCATGGGGTGTGGTGGTCGCGCCATGAATGCCCTGGACGTCGAACAGCTCGGCTTCGCCTATGGCGCGCGGCGCGCACTCGACGGCGTCACGTTCGGCGTCGCCGCCGGGCATTTCACCGCCCTGCTCGGCCCGAACGGCGCGGGCAAATCGACCCTGATCGCCCTGCTCACCCGCCTGTACGACCTGCAGCGCGGTAGCATTCGTGTCGCCGGCTTCAGCCTGAGCGAACGACCGCGCGAAGCGCTGCGCCGGCTTGGCGTGGTGTTCCAGCAGAGCACGCTGGATCTCGACCTGACGGTGGAGCAGAACCTGCGCTACCACGCCGCGCTGCATGGCATGCCGCGGGCGGTGGCCAGCGACCGCATCGAACTGGAGCTGCAGCGCCAGCAGCTCGGCGAGCGGCGGCGGAGCAAGGTGCGCGAGCTCAATGGCGGCCATCGGCGCCGCGTCGAGATCGCCCGCGCGCTGCTGCACAAACCAAGCCTGCTGCTGCTCGACGAAGCCAGTGCCGGGCTCGACCCGGCCAGCCGCCAGGCGCTCAACCAGCACGTGCGCGAATTGTGTCGCGAGGAAGGCATGAGCGTGCTGTGGACCACCCACCTGCTCGACGAGGTACGCGCCGAAGACGATCTGCTGATCCTCAACCGCGGCCGGTTGGTCGCCCAGGGCCGAGCCCACGAACTCGCGCAGGGCGACGATACGCTGGAGCAGACCTTCAGCCGCCTCACCCATGCCGCCGAGGCGATCGGATGACGCCTGTCGCCACCTTCTCCCGTCGCCATCTGGAGTACCGCCGATGAGCCTTTACTGGGAATGCCTGCGCGGGATCGTGCTGCGCGAATGGCTACGTTTCGTGCAACAGCGCTCGCGCTTCTTCAGCGCCCTGGTGCGCCCGCTGCTGTGGCTGGTGGTGTTCGCCGCCGGCTTCCGCGCCGCGCTGGGTATCGCGATCATCGAGCCGTACGATACCTACATCACCTACGAGACCTACATCGTGCCGGGCCTGGCCTGCATGATCCTGCTGTTCAACGGCATGCAGAGCTCGCTGTCGATGGTCTATGACCGCGAGATGGGCAGCATGCGCGTATTGCTGACCAGCCCGCTGCCGCGCAGCTTTCTGCTGGCGGGCAAGCTGCTGGCCACGGCGCTGATCTCGCTGCTGCAGGTCTATGCCTTCCTCGCCATCGCCTGGGCCTATGGCGTGCAACCGCCTCCGCTCGGCCTGCTGGCCGCCCTGCCCGCCCTGCTGCTGGTGGCGCTGCTGCTCAGTGCGCTGGGGCTGCTGCTGTCCAATGGCATTCGCCAGTTGGAGAACTTCGCCGGGGTGATGAATTTCGTCATCTTCCCGATGTTCTTCCTGTCTTCGGCGCTGTATCCGCTGTGGAAGATGCGCGAGGCCAGCGACTGGTTGTACTGGATCTGCGCCTTCAATCCCTTCACCCATGCGGTGGAGCTGGTGCGCAATGCGCTTTACCTGCGTCTGGCACCGACCGCGCTGATGGTGTGCCTCGGCTTGACCCTCGCTTTCAGCCTGCTCGCGGTGCTCAGCTTCAATCCGCAGCACGCGGCGTTGCGCCGCTCGGCATGAGCCACTTACTACTTTGGTACCGGTTTTCCCCTCCATCGTAGGATTTAAAAGACGTGCCCGTTGTTCTGTAATCGACCCAACGAAACGCTAAGGGATACGGACCATGTTCAGGTCGCTGCTGCCATTGTTGATCGCCGCGCTGCCTGGGTTCGGCATGTCCCTGGGCGTCTCGGCCGAGGAGCAGCTCGCCCTGTTCTCTGCCGACGGCTACCGCCAGACGCAATACCGCAGCCCCACACCGGCCACGGCCGAGGGCGCCAGAACGCTGGATACAGCGGCGTTGCAGGCACTGCTGGCGGAAAACCCCGATGTGGTCCTGGTGGACGTCTACCGCAGCCAATGGTTGGCGGGGCGCTTCATCGAAAGCGAGCCCCACGCCAATCTGCCCGGCAGCGTGTGGCTCGCCAATACCGGCGATGGCACACTGCAACCCGAATGGGCGAACCATTTCAGCGAAAGCCTGGCCCGTATCACCCAGGGCAATAGCGACCGGCCGCTGGTGTTCTATTGCCGCTCCGACTGCTGGCTGGGCTGGAATGCCACCAGGCGCGCTCACGCGCTGGGCTATACGAAGCTGTACTGGTACCGTGACGGCGTGGACGGCTGGGAGCAGGCCGGTCTGCCGCTACACCCCGCGACCCCGGAGCCCTTGCGTAGCACCGAATGAACATGCCCCACCATAATCACAACAAAGAGGTGACCGGCCTTGTACAAGATTCTCATTGCCGACGACCATCCGCTGTTTCGCGAAGCCATCCATAACGTCATCCGCGACGGCTTCCCCGACAGCGAAATCCTGGAAACCGCCGACCTCGAAAGCGCGCTGGCACTGACGCTCGAGCACGACGACCTCGATCTGGTCCTGCTCGACCTCAACATGCCCGGCATGCACGGGCTGAACGGGTTGATCAACCTGCGCAACGAGGCCCCGACGATTCCCGTGGTAATCGTCTCGGCCGAGCAGGACAAGCAGATCGTGCTGCAGGCGATCACCTACGGCGCGGTCGGTTTCATCACCAAGTCCTCGCCGCGGGCGCAGATGACCGAGGCCATCGAGCAGATTCTCAACGGCAACGTCTACCTGCCCTCGGACATCATCCGCAGCCAGAAGAGCGCCAGCCGCCATGCGCATCACAACGAGCCGTCGATCCCGCCGGAGCTGTTGCAGGCGCTGACCCGCAAGCAGCTGCTGGTGCTCGAACGCATGACCAAGGGCGAATCCAACAAGCAGATCGCCTACAACCTCGACATCGCCGAGACCACGGTCAAGGCCCATGTCTCGGCGATCCTGCGCAAGCTCAACGTGCACAACCGGTACAGGCGATCCTCTCGGCCGGCGACATCGACTTCACCGCCTATCTGCGTCGCTGACCCCCTCCCCGAAGTGCGGCTGCGGAGCCGGACTAGTCGCTCGTCCGGCTCCCCTCGAACCAGGCCAGCTTCTCGCGCAGCTGTACCACCTCGCCGACGATCAGCAACGTCGGCGCCTGCACGTTTTCCCGCGCAACGAGTTCAGCAAGCGTGTCCAGGGTGCCGGTGAAGACCCGCTGGCTGCTGGTGGTCCCCTGCTGCACCAGCGCAGCGGGCGTTTCCGCCGCTCGGCCATGGGCGATCAACTGCCGGCAAATCACCGGCAGCCCCACCAGGCCCATGTAGAACACCAGCGTCTGCCCCGGCGCCGCCAGTTCCGCCCATGGCAGGTCGCAACTGCCGTCCTTGAGATGGCCGGTAACGAAGCGCACCGACTGGGCGTGGTCGCGATGGGTCAGCGGGATGCCGGCATAGGCCGCGCAACCGCTGGCGGCGGTGATGCCGGGCACCACCTGGAACGGCACGCCATGGGCGGCCAGTTCCTCGATCTCCTCGCCGCCACGGCCGAAGATGAACGGGTCGCCGCCCTTCAGGCGCAGCACGCGCTTGCCCTGCCGGGCCAATGCGACCAGCTTCTGGTTGATCTGCTCCTGCGGCACGGCATGCGCCGAGCGCTGCTTGCCGACATAGATGCGATCCGCATCGCGCCGGCAGAGGTCGATGATCGCCGGGGCGACCAGCCGGTCGTAGAGCACCACGTCGGCCTGCTGCATCAGCCGCAAGGCGCGGAACGTCAGCAGGTCCGGGTCGCCCGGGCCGGCGCCCACCAGATAGACCTCCCCCAGCGCCCGCGGCGCGGCACCGGCCAGCTTCTCCGTCAGCAGGCGTTCGGCCTCGGCCACGCGCCCGGCCAGCGCCTGTTCGGCGATGGGGCCCTGGAAGGTTTCCTCCCAGAACACCCGGCGCTGCTGGACGTTGGAAAACGCCGCCTTGACCTGCGCCCGAAACTGCTTCGCCAGCCCGGCCAGCTGCCCATAGGCCGCGGGAATCCAGGTTTCGATGCGCGCCCGGATCAACCGCGCCAGCACCGGCGCATCGCCGCCGCTGGAGACGGCGATCACCAGCGGCGAACGATCGACGATGGCCGGGAAGATCACGCTGCACAGCTGCGGCGAGTCGACCACGTTCACCGGTATGCCGAGTGCGTGGGCATCTTGCGACACCGAGGCGTTCAGCGGCTCGTCGTCGGTGGCGGCGATGGCCAGTACGCAGCCTGGCAGGTCCCGCTGGTCATAACCGCGATCGAGACACTCCCCGCCGCCCTGCGCCACCAGCTCGGCCAGTTGGGCCTCGATGCTCGGCGCCACCACCCGTAGCCGGGCGCCGGCCTCGTTCAGCAGGCGGGCCTTGCGCAGGCGACCTCGCCGCCCCCGACGATCAGCACCGTGCGGCCCTTGAGGTTGTGGAACAGCGGGAGGTATTCCATGGGCGAATCCTGGAAGTCGTTGAAGATACGGGCATCACAGCCGTTACGGCGGTGATGCCCCTTGTCGAAGATCAAGGATCCCTGATCGACCGTCAGCCCCGCGCCGCGGACCTAGCCGATGATTTCGATTCCGCCCATATAGGGCTTGAGCACGTTCGGCACGAGGATGCGGCCGTCGGCCTGCTGGTAGTTCTCCAGTACCGCGACCAGCGTACGGCCGACCGCCAGGCCCGAGCCGTTGAGGGTGTGCACCAGCTCCGGCTTGCCGGTTTCCGGGTTGCGATAACGCGCTTGCATGCGGCGTGCCTGGAAGTCGCCGCAGTTGGAGCAGGAGGAAATCTCGCGGTACTTGTCCTGGCTCGGCACCCAGACTTCCAGGTCGTAGGTCTTGGTCGCGCCGAAGCCCATGTCGCCGGTGCACAATGCCAGCACGCGGTACGGCAGCTCGAGCAGCTGCAGGACCTTCTCGGCATTGGCGGTCAGTTCCTCCAGCGCCTCGAACGACTTCGACGGTTCGACGATCTGCACCATCTCGACCTTGTCGAACTGGTGCTGGCGGATCATGCCGCGGGTGTCGCGGCCGGAAGCACCGGCCTCGCTGCGAAAGCACGGGGTATGCGCGACGAACTTCAGCGGCAGTTGCCTGGCATCGAGGATCTCGCCGGCAACGATGTTGGTCAGCGAGACTTCGGCGGTGGGAATCAGGTAGAAGTCCGCCTCGCCTTCACGGGCGATCTTGAACAGGTCTTCCTCGAACTTCGGCAGCTGGCCGGTGCCCTGCAGCGCCGGCGCCTGCACCAGGTACGGGGTGTAGGCCTCCTCGTAGCCGTGCTCGCGGGTATGCAGGTCGATCATGAACTGCGCCAGCGCCCGGTGCAGACGTGCGATCGGTCCGCGCATCAGGCGAAACGCGCGCCCGAGAGTTTCGCCGCGGTCTCGAAGTCGAGCCAACCGTGCTGCTCGCCGAGGGCGACGTGGTCCTGCACGGTGAAGTCGAAGCGCTTCGGCGTGCCCCAGCGGCGCACCTCGACGTTCTCGTCCTCATCCGATCCGACCGGCACCGATTCGTGCGGCAGGTTGGGAATGCTCAGCATCAGCTGGTCCAGCTCGCCCTGGATATGCTCCAGTTCCTGCTTGCCGGATTCGAGTTCCGAGCCCATGCGATCCACGTCGCGAGCAGCGGCGCGATGTCTTCGCCGCGCTGCTTGGCCTGGCCGATGGACTTGGAGCGGGCGTTGCGCTCGGCCTGGAGTTGTTCGGTGCGGGTCTGCACGGTCTTGCGCTGGGCTTCCAGCGCCTCGATGCGCGCCACGTCCAGCTGGTAGCCACGGGTCGCCAGGCGGGCTGCCACGTCCTGTAGCTGGGTGCGTACCAGTTTCGAATCAAGCATTGTCGGTCTCGTCTATGAAAGCTTGGATGATGAGCGAAGAGGGAGCGAAGTTTACTGTGAACCGGCGAGCGTTCATAACCTGGCGAGCGCCAGCCCGGCCCAGGCCGCCAGCAGGCCGCCGAACACACTGATGCCGACGTAGGCGAAGGCGATCGCCAGTTGGCCGCTTTCCAGCAGCCGGAGCGCATCCAGCGAGAAACTGGAGAAGGTCGTCAGCGCCCCGAGAAAGCCGATGATCAGTGCGCCGCGCAGCTCCGGGGAAACATCCGGCCGAGTGAGAAACGTCGCGTAGAGATAGCCGATCAGCAGGCAGCCGAGCAGGTTCACCGCCAGCGTGGCCAGGTAGAAATGGCGTGGCCACTGCGTGCCGACCCAGTTGGCGGCGGCGAAGCGCAGCAGCGTACCGATCACGCCCCCACAGGCGACGGCAAAGGCCATGCGGATCATCATTTTCTCCGTTGTATCGGGCTTTCGCGGTCGAGCCGCGCCAGGTGTTCGAGTTTGTCGCGAATCTTGCTTTCCAACCCACGCGGCACCGGCTGGTAATACCGCCGTGGCGTCATGGCCTCGGGGAAATAGTCCTCGCCGGCCGCATAGGCATCCGGCTCGTCATGGGCATAGCGGTATTCGTTGCCATAGCCGAGTTCCTTCATCAGCTTGGTCGGTGCATTGCGCAGATGCAGCGGCACCTCCTGCGAACCGTTCTCGGCGGCATCGCGCATGGCTGCCTTGAAGGCGGTGTAGACCGCGTTGCTCTTCGGCGCGCAGGCCAGGTAGACGATGGCCTGCGCCACCGCCAACTCCCCTTCCGGGCTGCCCAGGCGTTCCTGCACGTCCCAGGCATTCAGGCACAGTGGCAAGGCGCGCGGATCGGCATTGCCGATATCCTCGCTGGCCATGCGCACCACGCGGCGGGCGATGTACAGCGGGTCGCAGCCGCCATCGAGCATGCGTGCGTACCAGTACAGCGCCGCATCGGGATTGGAGCCGCGCACCGACTTGTGCAACGCGGAGATCTGGTCGTAGAACGCCTCGCCGCCCTTGTCGAAGCGCCGGCGGCTGTCGCCGAGCAGGTCCTGCAGCAGCTCGGTGCTGATGGTGCCGCCCTCCTCGGCCAGGTCGGAGGCGTTCTCCAGCAGGTTGAGCAGCCGCCGACCATCACCGTCGGCCGCCGCCAGCAGCATCTGGAAGCTCTCCTCCGGCAGTTCGAGGTGCAGATCGCCGAGGCCCTTCGGTTCGTTCAGCGCCCGCCCGACCAGCTTGCGCAGCGCCGCCTCGTCCAGGCTTTTCAGTACATAGACGCGGGCCCGCGAGAGCAGTGCGTTGTTCAGTTCGAACGAGGGGTTCTCGGTGGTGGCGCCGATGAAGATCAGCGTGCCGTCTTCCACATACGGCAGGAAGGCATCCTGCTGAGACTTGTTGAAGCGATGCACCTCGTCGACGAACAGAATGGTGCGGCGCCCGTACTGGGCCGCCTGCTGCTTGGCGATCTCCACCGCCTGGCGGATCTCCTTGACCCCGGCGAGCACCGCGGAAACCGTCTCGAAGTGCGCGTCGGAGACCTTGGCCAGCAGCCGCGCCAGGGTGGTCTTGCCGACCCCGGGCGGGCCCCAGAACACCATCGAATGCAGCGCGCCCTGCTCCAGCGCCTCGCGCAGTGGCTTGCCGCGGGCAAGCAGGTGCTCCTGCCCGACGTACTCGTCGAGGCTGGCGGGGCGCAGCCGCGCGGCGAGCGGCTGGGCGACGGGTTCGCGGCTGAACAGGTCCATTGCGGACGGTTACCTCTGCTGTCGGGGCCCGCGCGTGCGGGCCCCTCGGAACGGATGCCGGGTCATTCGGCGATGACGTCGGCGCCCTCGGGGATCTTGAAGGTGAACAGGTCGGCCTTCAGCGGCTGGTTCATCTTCACGCCCATGAACAGGATGTTGGTGCGCTGGCCGACGCTGTCGACCAGTTGCATGTCGTTGATCACCCCGCCCCGGAACGACAGCCGCAGGTTGTCGAACAGCGTGTCCTTGGCCTTGGGTTTCAGGGTGAAATCGACGACGTCGCCGGCTTCCTTGTGCGACACCTCGAAGTTCTCGCTGATGCTGGAAACGTCACCGGAGAGCAGCAGCGCCGGCGTATGGGTCAGGCGCTGGTCGAGCTGCTGGATGGTGACCTGCTCCAGGTCCGGGTCGTACAGCCAGACCTGCTTGCCATCGGACACCAGCAGCTGCTCCATCGGCGCATCGGTGTGCCAGCGGAACTGGCCGGGGCGCTTGAGCGCCAGTTCGCCGGAGGTTTCCTGCAGCTGGGTGCCGCTGCCATCGAGCGAAAGCTGGGAAAAGCGCCCGGTCAGGGTTTCGGCCTGGTTGAGCAGGCCGGTCAGGCGTTGGGTGGACGCGGCCTGATCGGCCTGAGCCGGAACCAGGGCGAACATCAGGACAGATGCACACAGCAGGCGGATCAATTGCATGAAGCCCTCGAAGCGATTCAATCGCGGATAGGCGGCGGCGCGATGACTTCGCGCGAGCCATTGGTATTCATGGATGTCACCACGCCGGCCATTTCCATGGCCTCGATCATCCGTGCGGCGCGGTTGTAGCCGATCTTCAGCTTGCGCTGCACGGCGGAGATCGATGCGCGGCGGCTCTCGGTGACGAAGCGCACGGCCTCGTCGTACAGCGGGTCCTCCTCGCTGCCTTCGCCACCGCCCTCGCCACCGCCGCCATCGAAGCCGCTGCCGGACTCTTCCACGCCGGCGAGGATGTCTTCGATATAGTCGGGCGCGCCACGCGCCTTCCAGGCCTCGACCACGCGGTGCACCTCGTCATCGGAAACGAAGGCGCCGTGCACGCGGATCGGCAGGCCGGTGCCCGGCGGCAGGTAGAGCATGTCGCCGTGGCCGAGCAGCTGTTCGGCGCCCCCCTGGTCGAGGATGGTGCGCGAGTCGATCTTGCTCGACACCTGGAACGCCATGCGGGTCGGGATGTTGGCCTTGATCAGGCCGGTGATCACGTCCACCGAGGGCCGCTGGGTGGCGAGGATCAGGTGGATGCCCGCCGCCCGCGCCTTCTGCGCGATACGCGCGATCAGCTCTTCGACCTTCTTGCCGACGATCATCATCATGTCGGCGAATTCGTCCACCACCACGACGATGGTCGGCAGGGGTTTCAGTGGCGGCGGCTGGTCATCCATGTTCTCGCGGCGGAACAGCGGGTCGGTGAGCGGCGTACCCGCCTCCTCGGCTTCCTTGACCTTGCGGTTGAAGCCGGCCAGGTTGCGCACGCCCATGGCCGCCATCAGCTTGTAGCGCCGTTCCATCTCGGCGACGCTCCAGCGCAGCGCGTTGGCCGCCTCCTTCATGTCGGTGACCACCGGGCAGAGCAGGTGCGGGATACCCTCGTAGATCGACAGCTCGAGCATCTTCGGGTCGATCATGATCAGCCGCGCCTCTTCCGGCGTCGACTTGAACAGGATCGACAGGATCATCGCGTTGACCCCCACCGACTTGCCCGAGCCGGTGGTGCCCGCCACCAGCAGGTGCGGCATCTTCGCCAGGTCGGCGATCACCGGGTGGCCGCCGATATCGTGGCCCAGGGCGAGGGTGACCGGCGACTTGGCGTCGTCGTAGGGCGCCGACGACAGCACTTCGGAGAAGCGCACGATCTGCCGGTCCTCGTTGGGCACCTCGATGCCCACGGTGGTCTTGCCGGGGATCACCTCGACCACGCGCACGCTGACCATGGCCATCGAGCGCGCCAGGTCCTTGGCCAGGTTGGAGATACGGCTGACCTTCACCCCCGCGGCGGGCTGGATCTCGAAACGGGTAATCACCGGACCGGGATGCACCGACTCGACCACCACCTCGACGCCGAACTCCTTGAGCTTGATCTCCAGCAGCCGCGACATGGCCTCCAGCGACTCGGGGGAGAACTGCTTCTGCTTCTTCTCGGCGACGTCGAGAATGGAAATCGGCGGCAGGCTGCCTTCGATGGCGCTGTCGACGAACAGCGGCGCCTGCTTTTCCTTGAGCACGCGCTTGCTCGGCTCGGCGGCCTTCGGCGCTGGCGGTGGCGCGATCACCGGGGCGATGCGCTTGTCGCGCTCGCTCATGTGCTTGGCCAGGGCTTCGTCACGCTCAATGATGCGCTCCTTGACCTTGGCCTGTTCGCGGCGGTCACGCACCATTAGCGCCGCCACCTCGTTGACGACCTCGTCCGCCTCGCGCAACTGGGCCACCAGTTGCTTGCGCTCGGCGCGGGCATCCCACCAACGGCTGAAGAAGCTCTGGATCAGCTCGATCAGGTCCAGGGTGATCTTGCCGGTGATGTCCATCACCTTGAACCAGGAAAGGTCGGTAAAGACCGTCAGGCCGAAAAGAAAGAACGCCAGCAGTGCGAGCGTACTGCCCTGCACATTCAGCGACAGCACCGCCAGTTGGCCGAGGCTTTCCCCCAGCGCTCCCCCCGCGGAGGCCGGCAGGCCGTTGGCCGACTGGAAATGGATATAGGCCAGCGCCGAACCGGAGAGCACCAGGAACACCAGGCCGATCAGACGCCAGGAGAACAACCAGCCATTCCAGCTCCAGGCTGATGGCGCGCGCGAAAGATCTGCCAGGTCTTGATACCCAGCAGCAGGGGGAACAGGTAGGCGAAATAGCCAGGGCCATGAACAGGATGTCGGCGAACCAGGCGCCGGCACGGCCCGCGGCATTGTGGACCTGCTCGACATTGCTGGTGTGGGTCCAGCCCGGATCGGCCGGGTCGTAGGTGAGCAAGGCCATCCACAGGTAGGCGCAGAGCGCACCGAGCGCTATCAACGCGCCTTCCTTGAGGCGATAGTGCAATTGTTGTCGCCAGACGGACGCCGGCGCGGTAGATGAGGAATTCTTCAAAACGCTTTCTATCCTGCGCCTGGGGCGCTCGATGATCCGTAGTCAGCCAGAACGCTGGCATTGTACGGGTTTGTCGATTCGATGGCATGCCGGTTCCGCGGCGGCTCGGGCTTTTGTCGAGGCTTCGGTGTAGCATAAACGCCCGATTTCGCAGCGCGGCTCGACTGGAGCACGCTTCTCTATTTGCAACAAAGGCTTATGAGGGCTTTTTATGAGTGAAGTCAAGCATTCGCGTCTGATCATCCTCGGCTCGGGCCCGGCCGGCTATACCGCTGCGGTATATGCTGCCCGCGCCAACCTGAAGCCGCTGATGATCACCGGCATCCAGCCCGGCGGCCAGCTGACGACCACCACCGAGGTCGACAACTGGCCCGGCGACGTCGAAGGCCTGACCGGCCCCGACCTGATGGTGCGCATGCAGAAACACGCCGAACGCTTCGATACCGAGATCGTCTTCGATCACATCCATACGGCGGAGTTGCAGCAGCGCCCCTTCATCCTCAAGGGCGACAGCGGCAGCTACAGCTGCGACGCGCTGATCATCGCCACCGGCGCCTCGGCGCAGTATCTGGGCCTGCCGTCGGAAGACGCCTTCGCCGGCCGCGGCGTATCCGCCTGCGCCACCTGCGATGGCTTCTTCTACCGCAACCAGGTGGTCGCGGTGGTCGGGGGCGGCAACACCGCCGTCGAGGAAGCGCTGTACCTGTCCAACATCGCCAAGGAAGTGCATCTGATCCACCGTCGCGACAAGCTGCGTTCGGAGAAGATCCTGCAGGACAAGCTCATGGACAAGGCGACCAACGGCAATATTCGCCTGCACTGGAACCATACCCTCGAGGAAGTGCTGGGCGACGCCAGCGGCGTGACCGGGGTACGCCTGAAGAGCACGCTGTCCGGCGAAGAGACCAAGCTCGGCCTGGCCGGCGTATTCATCGCCATCGGCCACAAACCGAACACCGACCTGTTCCAGGGCCAGCTGGAGATGAAGGACGGTTACCTGAAGATCAAGGGCGGCGGCGAAGGCGATGCGACCTGCACCAGCATTCCCGGCGTGTTCGCCGCCGGCGACGTGGCCGACCACGTCTATCGCCAGGCGATTACCTCCGCCGGCGCCGGCTGCATGGCCGCGCTGGATGCCGAAAAATACCTCGACAACTGATCGACCGGCGGGTGCTCGCACCCGCCCTCCCCTATTCCGCGTAGCGATATGCTGACCTGGCTGAAACGCGACGAACTCATCTTTCCTCCCCTCGACAAGGCACTGCGTGAGCCCAACGGCCTGCTGGCGGCCGGTGGCGACCTGAGCCCCGAGCGCCTGCTGGCCGCCTATCGCCATGGCTGTTTTCCCTGGTACCAGGACGGCCAACCCCTGCTCTGGTGGTCGCCCGATCCACGTACCGTGCTGTACCCGAATGAACTGCATGTCTCGCGCAGCCTGCGCAAGCGGCTGCGCCAGGGAGGCTACCGAGTCACCTTCGACCAGGCCTTCGCCGACGTGATCAAGGGCTGCGCAGGCCCGCGCAGCTACACCGACGGAACCTGGATCACCACACCCATGCAGCAGGCCTACCTCAGGCTGCATGCAATGGGCGTGGCGCATTCGGTTGAAGTCTGGCAGGGCGAGCAGCTCGTCGGGGGACTCTACGGACTGGCGATGGGTGGGCTATTTTTCGGCGAGTCGATGTTCAGTCGAGCCACCGATGCGTCGAAGGTGGGGTTCGTAACGCTGGTCGAGCATCTGCGCGATTGGGGCTTCGCGCTAATCGACTGCCAGATGCCCACACGCCACCTGGAAAGCTTCGGCGCCCGCAGCATTCCCCGCGCAGTGTTCGCCCAGGCGCTCGCCGAACATCTGGATCGCCCCAGTACCGCCGACTGGAGCGCCTAGTCTGCTACGGCAAGCTGACCTACACTTGAGCTCATGATTTCTGAGAGTTGACCATGACTTCACTGGCTCGCCTCAAGTTCTACGCCACCCAGCCGCATGCGTGCAGCTACCTGCCCGACGAACAGGCCACGACGCTGTTTCTCGACCCAAGCCAGCCGATGGATGTTCAGGTATATGCGGAATTGTCGGAGATGGGCTTCCGGCGCAGTGGCGACCACCTCTACCGCCCGCATTGCCAGCGCTGCTCGGCGTGCATCCCGGCGCGCATTCCGGTGCGCGCACGCAACCTCAGCCGCCAACAGAAGCGCATCCTCAAGCGCAATGCCGACCTGCAGGTCAGGGGCGTGCGCCCGAGTTTCAGCGAAGAACTCTATGCGCTCTACGCCACCTATATCGAACGCCGCCATGCCGACGGCGACATGTATCCTCCCAGCCGCGACCAGTTCAACACCTTCCTCGTGCGCGATCTGCCTTTCTGCCGCTTCTACGAGTTCCGTCTGCATGGCCGCCTGCTGGCCGTCGCGGTGACCGATGTGCTGCCAAACGGGCTTTCCGCGGTCTACACCTTCTACGACCCGGATGAAGAACGGCGCAGCCTGGGCCGCTATGCGATTCTCTGGCAGATCGGCGAGGCGGCCCGCCTCGGTCTGGAGGCCGTTTATCTCGGCTACTGGATCAAGAACTGCCGGAAGATGAACTACAAGACCGAATACCGTCCGATCGAACTGCTGGTCAACCAGCGCTGGGTGACGCTCAGCTGAAGCCCTTGGCTCACCGGCCCATTTCGGGCACAATGCTTGCCGCTTTTGCCCGCGCAGGCTTGTGCCGGGCCAATCATTAGAACACCGAGGACTTTACTGAATGTCGAAAGAAGACAGCTTCGAAATGGAAGGTACTGTCGTCGACACCCTGCCCAACACCATGTTTCGTGTGGAGTTGGAAAATGGGCACGTCGTTACTGCGCACATCTCCGGCAAGATGCGCAAGAACTACATCCGGATTCTTACCGGTGACAAGGTTCGCGTGGAGCTGACCCCCTACGATCTGAGCAAGGGTCGCATCACCTACCGCGCCCGCTAAGCGAGACGCGAGAAAAACGCCCGGCCCTGACCGGGCTTTTTTGTGTCTGCTATCCCTGGCGCTCACCCTTCGGGCCGTCGCTGCACGACGTCAAAAACTTCTCCCGGACGTTTTTTGTGTCTACCATCAGCGCCCGGCGGTATGGAAAAGCCCCGCAGGGTGTAATGCTGTTCACTTAACGGCTCAAGCTGGATGCCGGATCACATGTAGGAGCGGGCCACGCCCGCGATTCGCGCGCATGGCGCGCTCCTACAACGTACTCTCTGTGCTTATCTGAACAGCATTACCGTAGAGGGTGGGCTGAAGCGGAACGCCGCCCGGCCCACCCTACCAGTCGACGCCCCGATAAGGGCGAGCCCATCCAATTACTGCGTGCGGGCCCTGCAACAGATAGAAGAAAGAAAAACGCCCGGCATTTGCCGGGCGTTCGACGCTACGAAACGATCAGGCCAACTCGGCCGTGGTTTCGAACTCGAAGAACGGCTCGCCGTCTCGAATATCGACATGCACCACGCCGCCATGCTCGGCCAGCTCGCCGAACAGGATCTCCTCCGCCAATGGGCGCTTGATCTTGTCCTGGATCAGCCTGGCCATAGGCCGCGCCCCCATCTGCGCATCGTAGCCATGCTCAGCCAGCCAGCTGCGCGCGGCATCCGAGACCTCCAGCGTCACATGCTTGTCCTCGAGTTGCGCCTGCAGTTCGATGAGGAACTTGTCGACGATGCTCTTGATGACTTCGTGACTCAGCCGGCCGAACTGGATGATGGTGTCCAGACGGTTGCGGAACTCCGGCGTGAAGCTCTTCTTGATCACTTCCATGGCATCCGAGGCATGGTCCTGCAAGGTGAAGCCGATGGAAGCCCGCGCCGCGGTTTCCGCCCCCGCATTGGTGGTCATGATGATGATCACGTTGCGAAAATCGGCCTTGCGCCCGTTGTTGTCGGTAAGCGTACCGTGGTCCATGACCTGCAGTAGCAGGTTGAAGACTTCCGGGTGGGCCTTCTCGATCTCGTCGAGCAGCAGCACGCAATGGGGCTGTTTGGTAATCGCTTCCGTCAGCAGACCGCCCTGGTCGAACCCGACGTACCCCGGAGGCGCACCGATCAACCGAGAAACGGTATGCCGCTCCATGTATTCGGACATGTCGAAGCGTATCAGCTCCACCCCCAGCGCCCGCGCCAGCTGCCGCGCCGCCTCGGTCTTGCCGACACCGGTCGGCCCGGCGAAGAGGAACGAGCCGACCGGCTTGTCGGGCGCCTTGAGTCCCGCACGGGACAGCTTGATGGCAGTGGCCAGCGAATCGATCGCATCGTCCTGGCCGAACACGGTGAGCTTGAGATCGCGCTCGAGATTGCGCAGCAACTCCTTGTCCGAACTGCTGACGTGCTTGGGCGGAATGCGTGCGATCTTCGCCACGATGTTCTCGACCTGTTCGACGTCGATGCACTTGACTCGCTTCTCTTCCGGCTGCAGGCGCTGATAGGCACCCGCCTCGTCGATCACGTCGATCGCCTTGTCCGGCATGTGCCGATCATTGATGTAGCGCGACGCGAGTTCGGCGGCCGCACGGAGCGCCTCGTCGCTGTACTCGATATGGTGATGCTGCTCGAAACGCCCCTTGAGTCCGCGCAAAATCCCGATGGTGTCCTCGACCGACGGCTCGCTCACGTCCACCTTCTGGAAGCGCCGCGCCAGGGCGCGATCCTTCTCGAAAATGCCGCGGAACTCCTGGAACGTGGTGGAACCGATACAACGAATTTCGCCGGAAGAGAGCAGCGGCTTGAGCAGGTTCGAAGCATCCATCACGCCGCCGGATGCCGCGCCGGCACCGATGATGGTGTGGATCTCGTCGATGAAGAGAATGGCATGCGGCCGCTTACGCAGCTCACCGAGCAACGCCTTGAAGCGCTTCTCGAAATCGCCGCGGTATTTCGTACCGGCCAGCAGCGCCCCGAGGTCCAGCGAGTAGACGACGCTATCGGCCAACAGATCGGGCACCTGATTGTCGACGATTCGCTTCGCCAGCCCTTCGGCGATGGCGGTCTTGCCGACACCGGCCTCGCCCACCAGCAGCGGATTGTTCTTGCGACGGCGCGCCAGAATCTGCGCCACCCGCTCGACTTCGTGCTCACGCCCCACCAGCGGATCGATCCGCCCCTGGCGCGCCAGCTCGTTCAGGTTGCTGGCATAGGCATCCAGCGGATTGCCCGAGGTTCCCGGTTCGCCGCCTTCTTCATCCTGCATTTCCGTGTCACCCTCTGGATTGCCGGCGCTGCCAGGAACCTTGGAAATACCATGCGCGATGTAGTTGACCACATCGATACGCGCCACATTCTGCTGCTTGAGCAGGAACACGGCCTGGCTTTCCTGTTCGCTGAAAATGGCCACCAGCACGTTGGCTCCGGTGACTTCGCGCTTGCCGGAACTCTGCACATGGAATACCGCGCGCTGCAGGACACGCTGGAAGCCTAGGGTGGGCTGGGTTTCTCGCTCCTCATCATGCTGCGGGATGAGCGGCGTGGTGGAGTCAATGAACTCCTGGAGATCATGCCGCAACTTGTCCAGGCTGGCGCCGCAGGCACGCAATACCGTTGCGGCCGCTTCATTGTCCAGTAGGGCCAACAGGAGGTGTTCAACCGTCATGAATTCATGGCGCTTGGTACGTGCCTCTTTGAAAGCCAGATTCAGAGTGACTTCGAGTTCACGGTTCAACATAGCTTTCACCTCTTCCCCAGCAGTCGGGAGTTAACCGTCCTTCTCGATCTCACAAAGCAGCGGGTGCTGGCATTCCCTTGCATATTGATTGACTTGCATCGCTTTGGTTTCGGCAACGTCACGGGTATACATCCCGCACACCGCTCGCCCCTCGGTATGAACAGCCAGCATGATCCTGGTCGCCTGCTCCCTGCTGTGGTTGAAGATGTCTTCCAGCACCTCGACGACGAAGTCCATGGGCGTGTAGTCATCATTGAACATGACAACTTTGTACATCGGAGGTGCCTTCAATTCCGGCTTGGCTTCCTGAACCGCCAGGCCGGAGGCGTCATCCTCGTCCCCTAGAGGCCGATCCTGATTGAATGTTAGTCGAATCTGAGCAATTGCATGCATGCGCATAACGGTTCTAGGTCGTGGCGTCGGGGCCAGATGAAAGGTGGACAGCTTCGCAGCCAGCTGACGAGTCGCCTTGACTATCGGCAAAACGGTGATACAAACAGTATGTGCCTACAAGGGCAAACGGGTTGCGCAACATGAGGCCTCGGGCTGCATAAGCGCGGAATGAAATGGATGTTACTCCAGTAATGGACTCCTTTGCAGAGGGACAACAGCATGCTAAGCGGTAAGGTCAAGTGGTTCAACAACGCCAAGGGCTACGGCTTCATCGTAGCAGACGGCGGCGATGAGGACCTGTTCGCCCACTACTCGGCCATCCAGATGGAAGGCTATCGCACTCTCAAGGCTGGGCAAGCGGTCATGTTCAATATTCTGCAGGGTCCCAAAGGCCTTCATGCGACCGATATCAGGCCGCAGCAGACCACATCCGAAGCTGCAACCCCGGCTTCCCAGACGGCCTCCGCGGTGGACGCCTGACTCTCTCGAGGCAATAAATAAAAAAGGCCGATCGCACGATCGGCCTTTTTGTCATCAGCCGGATTACATATGGCTGATCATGGCATCGCCGAACTGCGAGCAGGACATCAACTGCGCGCCCTCCATCAGGCGCTCGAAGTCGTAGGTGACGGTCTTCGCCGCAATGGCGCCTTCGGTCGCCTTGATGATCAGGTCGGCCGCCTCGATCCAGCCATATGCCGCAGCATCATTTCGGCGGAGAGAACCAGCGAGCCGGATTGACCTTGTCCTGGCCGGCATACTTCGGCGCCGTGCCATGAGTGGCCTCGAACATCGCCACGGTATCGGAGAGGTTGGCCCCCGGGGCGATACCGATACCACCCACCTCTGCCGCCAGGGCATCGGACAGGTAGTCGCCGTTCAGGTTGAGCGTGGCGATCACATCGTATTCGGCAGGACGCAGCAGGATCTGCTGCAGCATGGCGTCGGCGATCGCATCCTTGACCACGATGTTCTTGCCGGTATTGGGGTTCTTGAACTGCATCCACGGGCCGCCGTCCAGCAGCTCCGCAGCGAACTCGTCACGCGCCACCTCGTAGCCCCATTCCTTGAAGGCACCCTCGGTGAACTTCATGATGTTGCCCTTGTGGACGATGGTCACGGAGCTGCGGTCGTTGTCCACCGCGTATTGCAGCGCCTTGCGGACCAGCCGCTTGGTGCCCTCCTGCGAAACCGGCTTGATGCCAATGCCGCAATTCTCGGTGAAGCGAATCTTCTTGACGCCCATTTCCTCGGTGAGGAACTTGATGACCTTTTCCGCCTCGGGGGAACCGGCCTTCCATTCGACGCCGGCGTAGATGTCCTCGGAGTTCTCGCGGAAGATCACCATATCCACGTCACCCGGCTTCTTGACCGGGCTCGGCACGCCGGTGAACCAGCGAACCGGGCGCTGGCAGACATAGAGGTCCAGCTCCTGGCGCAAGGCAACGTTCAGCGAGCGGATACCACCGCCTACCGGAGTGGTCAGCGGTCCCTTGATGGACACCACGTAGTCGCGGACGGCTTCCAGGGTTTCCTTCGGCAACCAGGTATCCTGGTCGTAGACCTGGGTGGCCTTCTCGCCAGCAAAGACTTCCATCCAGGCGATCTTGCGCGCACCGCCATAAGCCTTTTGAACCGCCGCATCCACGACCTTGATCATCACCGGACTGATGTCGACGCCGATACCGTCCCCCTCGATATAAGGGATGATCGGATTGTCGGGAACATTCAGGGTGTTATCGGCATTGACGGTGATTTTGTCACCGCTGGCAGGCACCTGGATCTTTTGGTATCCCATGCTGGACTCCGTCTTCGTGGTTGAACATCGTCGTCTTTGAGAGTAACCCACTCGAATTGACTGAAACTATATGTGCGTTCGTCTTATGTGCAAGGCCATTCTGTGAGATGCCGGCGCGATGGTATACTGCGCCGATGACTAACAAGTCATAAGGGACGAGCCTGTCTTTCAGTAGAAGACCCGCCTCTTGAAACCGTCGAGTTGCTACCACGCTCATCGGTTCCAAACGCTCGACACTCTATTGGTGTATCCATCATCACCGCGGCGAAATCCCGCTTCTGGCTCGACGAGAAGAAAAGCCAGAGCGCCCTACCCTGCGCACCCGGGATTCTGTGCACGCCCAGCAAGAAGAGAGTTAACGCTAAATGTCCACCCCTTCGAAGATCATCTATACCTTCACCGACGAAGCCCCAGCCCTCGCCACCTATTCGCTTCTTCCCATTGTAGAAGCCTTCGCAGCCTCCGCTGACATTGCCGTCGAAACACGCGACATCTCTCTTGCAGGGCGCATTCTTGCAAGCTTTGCTGACCAGTTGGCTGCCGACAAACGAGTGGACGACGATCTGGCCAAGCTGGCCGAACTGACCACCCAGCAGACGCCAACATCATCAAACTGCCGAACATCAGCGCCTCGGTTCCCCAGCTCAAGGCCGCTATCGCCGAACTGCAGGGCCTCGGCTACAACATCCCGAACTTCCCCGAAGACCCGCAGACCGACGCCGAGAAAGAAATCCGCGCGCGTTACAGCAAGGTCCTCGGCAGTGCCGTGAACCCGGTGCTGCGCGAAGGCAACTCCGACCGCCGCGCCCCGGCCGCCGTGAAGGCCTACGCCCGCAAGCACCCGCACTCCATGGGCAAGTGGAGCAAGGCTTCGCAGTCCCACGCCGACTACATGCGCGGCGGTGATTTCTTCTCCAGCGAACAATCCATCACCATGGACAAGGCTGGCGACGTGCGCATCGAGTTCGTCGGCAAGGACGGCCAGGTCGAGGTCAAGAAACAGCTCGCCCTGCTGGAAGGCGAAGTGCTCGACGGCATGTTCATGAGCTGCAAGAAACTGCGGGCCTTCTTCGAAGACACCCTGCAGGACTGCAAGGAAACCGGCGTGATGTGGTCCCTGCACGTCAAGGCGACCATGATGAAGATCTCCCACCCGATCGTCTTCGGCCATGCCGTGAGCGTCTACTACAAGGACGTGTTCGACAAGTATGGCGATCTGTTCAAGGAGCTGGGCGTCAACCCGAACAACGGCCTGAGCAGCGTCTACGACAAGATCAAGTCGCTACCCGCCTCGCAGCAGGAAGAGATTCTGCACGACATCCACGAGGTCTACAGCCACCGTCCGGAAATGGCGATGGTCGACTCGGTCAAGGGCATCACCAACCTGCACATCCCGAGCGACGTGATCGTCGATGCTTCCATGCCGGCGATGATCCGCAACTCCGGCCAGATGTGGGGCAAGGACGGCAAGCAGAAAGACACCAAGGCGGTGATGCCGGAAAGCACCTACGCCCGCATGTACCAGGAGATGATCAACTTCTGCAAGACCAACGGCGCCTTCGACCCGACCACCATGGGCAGCGTGCCGAACGTCGGCCTGATGGCGCAGAAGGCCGAGGAATACGGCTCCCACGACAAGACCTTCGAGATGACCGCCGATGGCACCATGCGCGTGGTCGACGCCGACGGCAAGGTGCTGATGCAGCATGAAGTGGAAGCCGGCGACATCTGGCGCGCCTGCCAGACCAAGGACGCACCGATCCGCGACTGGGTCAAGCTGGCCGTCACCCGCGCCCGCCAGTCCAGCACCCCGGCGATCTTCTGGCTGGACCCGGAGCGCGCCCACGACAACGAGCTGCGCAAGAAGGTCGAGCTGTACCTGAAGGACTATGACCTGACCGGCCTGGATATCCGCATGATGGGCTACAACGAAGCCATCCGCGTGTCCATGGAGCGCATGATCCGCGGCCAGGACACCATCTCGGTGACCGGCAACATCCTGCGCGACTACCTGACCGACCTGTTCCCGATCATGGAGTTGGGCACCTCGGCCAAGATGCTGTCGATCGTTCCGCTGATGGCCGGCGGCGGCATGTACGAGACCGGTGCCGGCGGCTCGGCCCCCAAGCACGTGCAGCAGCTGCTGGAAGAGAACTACCTGCGCTGGGACTCCCTGGGCGAGTTCCTGGCCCTGGCCGTCTCTCTGGAAGACACCGGGATCAAGACCGGCAATACCAAGGCCAAGATCCTGAGCAAGACCCTCGACGAAGCCACCGGCAAGCTGCTGGACAACAACAAGTCCCCGGCACGCAAGGTCGGCCAGATCGACAACCGCGGCAGCCACTTCTACCTGGCTCTGTACTGGGCCCAGGCGCTGGCCGCCCAGGACGAGGACGCCGAACTGAAGGCACACTTCGCCCCGCTGGCCAAGGCCCTGACCGAGCAGGAAGCGACCATCGTCGCCGAACTCGCTGCCGTCCAGGGCAAGCCGGCGGATATCGGCGGCTACTACCGCTCCAACCCGGAACTGACCAGCAAGGTGATGCGCCCCAGCACCACCTTCAACGCTGCCCTGGCTGCGTTGAACGCCTGAGTCGCTCGCTGAGCGTCACCACGAACCCCGGCCTTGCGCCGGGGTTCGTGTTTCCAGGGGCTTGCGACTGCTATGATCGCGGCATTTCCCGCAAGGCACCCTCTTTTATGGACTGGCACCCTCACGTCACCGTCGCCACCGTGGTCGAAGACCAGGGGCGTTTCCTGCTGGTGGAAGAACTCAAGGCCGGGCGCTTGGTCTTGAATCAGCCGGCAGGCCATCTGGAAGCCAATGAGACCTTGCGCCAGGCCGCCGTGCGCGAAACGCTCGAGGAAACCGGCTGGGACGTCGAGCTCACGGGGGTCATAGGCATCTATCTGTACACCGCGCCGAGCAACGGCGTGACCTATCAACGCGTCTGCTTCGCCGCCAAGGCACTGCGGCACGACCCGCAACGCCCGTTGGACGATGGCATCGTCGGCGCACCCTGGCTGAGCCGCGAGGAGCTGGTTGCGCAGCCGGAACGCTGGCGCAGCGAGCTGGTGGCACGCTGCATCGACGATTACCTATGCGGCCCGCTGCACCCACTGGATGTGGTTCGCGATTGAACGCGACTTAGTCTTGCCGCCGCCGGCCTGCTAGAATTCGGTCCTTTTTGCAGCCCCTTCAGCGAATCCCTATGTCTGTTTCGATCCTCACCGCCCCGGAAAAAACCCGCGTCATCGTCGGCATGTCCGGCGGCGTGGACTCTTCCGTTTCCGCCCTCCTGCTCCTCGAGCAGGGCTACCAGGTCGAAGGCCTGTTCATGAAGAACTGGGAAGAGGACGATGGCACGGAATACTGCACCGCCAAGGAAGACCTGGCCGACGCCCAGGCCGTGTGCGACCGGATCGGCATCAAGCTGCACACCGCCAATTTCGCCGCCGAGTACTGGGACAACGTCTTCGAGCACTTCCTTGCCGAATACAAAGCCGGGCGAACCCCCAACCCGGACATCCTCTGCAACCGTGAAATCAAGTTCAAGGCCTTCCTCGACTATGCGCTGATGCTCGGCGCCGACCTCATCGCTACCGGTCATTACGTGCGCCGCCGCGATGTGGATGGCCGCAGCGAGCTGCTCAAGGGGCTGGATCCGAACAAGGACCAGAGCTACTTCCTGCACGCGGTCGGCGGCGAGCAGCTGGGCAAGACCCTGTTCCCCGTTGGCGAGCTGGAAAAGCCCGAGGTACGCGCCATCGCCGAGAAATACGGCCTGGCCACCGCCAAGAAGAAGGATTCCACAGGTATCTGCTTCATCGGCGAACGCCGCTTCAGCGACTTCCTCAAGCAGTACCTCCCGGCCCAACCAGGCGACATCGAAACCATCGATGGCGAAGTGATCGGCCGCCACCATGGCCTGATGTACCACACCATCGGTCAGCGCCAGGGCCTGGGCATCGGCGGCCTCAAGGATGCCGGCGACGAGCCTGGTACGTGCTGAGCAAGGACCTGCAGCGCAATGTCCTGGTGGTCGGCCAGGGCAATGATCACCCTTGGCTTTTCTCGCGTGCCCTGCTGGCTTCGGAAATCTACTGGGTCAACCCTCTGGACGTTGTCGAGCCACTGCAGCTGACCGCCAAGGTGCGCTATCGCCAGAGCGACCAGCCCTGCAGCCTGGAGAAGACTGCCAGCGGCTACCGCGTGGTGTTCGACGCGCCCCAGCGCGCAGTAACGCCTGGGCAGTCGGTCGTGCTCTACGACGGCGAGGTCTGCCTGGGCGGTGGCGTGATCGAACAGGCGGAGCCCTGGTTCGAGGGTCGCCCATGAGCACGCTGAACGAACAACTGGTCGCCCTTGGCGCGGTCTTCGAGGCCGCCACCCTGGTAGACCGCATCGCTCGTACCGGCCAGGTACCCGCCGCTGCGCTCGGCTGCCTGCTCGGCAGCCTGCTGGTGCGCAACCCGCAGACCACGCTGGAGATCTATGGCGGCGACGACCTCAACCTGCGCGACGGCTACCGGGCGCTGGTCGGCGCACTGGAGCGCGACAGCAGCAGCCTGCAACGCGAGCCGCTGCGCTATGCGCTGGCGATGATCGGACTGGAGCGCCAGTTGGCCAAGCGCGACGACATGCTCCAGGTGATCGGCAGCCGGCTGGACTCGATCCAGCAACAGGTCGAGCACTTCGGCATCGCTCACGAGAATGTCATCGCGTCCTTCGGTGGGCTGTATCAGGACACCCTCAGCACCTTCCGCCAGCGCATCCAGGTCCAGGGCGACATGCGCCACCTGCAGCAGACGAACAATGCCGCCAAGATCCGCGCGCTGCTGCTCGCCGGCATCCGCTCTGCCCGCCTCTGGCGCCAGCTCGGCGGGCACCGCTGGCAGATGGTGTTCGGGCGCCGCAAGCTGCTCGATGCGCTCTATCCGAAAGTGCGCTCACCCCAGGGCGACGACCGCTGAACCCGGACGAACCGTGCTATTGCGCGGTTTTCACCGCCTCTACCGTGGCGCCGTCGACGATGCTGTCCGGCGGATGTACGACTACCCGGTCGTGTTCGCTCAAGCCCGTCAACACTTGGGCGTGGATGCCGTTGTTGCGACCGATCTCCACTTCCCGCAGGCGCGCCGTTGCCTCCTCGACCACGAAGGTCATCCAGCGATTGCCTCGGCGGAAAAGAGCCCCGGTGGGCACCTGCAACACCTGATCGTCATGCCAGGTGACGATGCGGGCCTCGACCCTGTAGCGATCCCCCAGCATCCGGGCCGGCAGATCGAGGAAATCCACCCGCACCTTGACGCGCTGCTCCTCGACGCCGAGCGCGGAAATCTTGGTGAAGCCGCCCTGCTCGACCAATGCGACCCTGCCGCGTAGCGGGTGGTCGCCGCCCCATTGCTCGATGATCACCTCAGCGCCCGGCGCTACCCCGACGGCGTCGCTGGATAACAGCTCGATCTCGGCTTCCAGGTCCTGCAGGTCGCCCACCTCAAGCAGCGGCTGGCCAGCGGCGACGACCCGGGCATTTTCCTCGAATACGTTGAGCACGTGACCGCTGACCGGAGCGACGAGCTGCAGCGGTGACCCCTTGCCTGCCGGCGCCACGCCCTGCATCAGAGCCGCCTGTGCCTGCTCGACCTCGAACCCTGCGACATCCAGGGCAAAGCGAGCAGCGCTCGTCTCGCGCTTGCGCACCTGCAACTGGCTGCTCGCCTGGTCCCAGGCCTGCTCGGTAACGGTGCCGCTCTTGCGCAGCACGTCGGCGCGCGCGAATTCCTTCTGCGCCAGTTCGAGCACGGCTTCGCTGCGCTCGAACTCGGCCTGGCGCTGCAGCCTGAGCCGCTGTGCCGCCTGCAGCGCCGCTTCCGCCTGCGCCTTGCTGCGCGGGTCGAGAAAACCGGCCGACTCCGGATGAAGTACCGCCAAGACAGTCTGCCCGGCAGTCACCGGCGCCCCCGCGCGCAATGGGATGCGCTCGAGAAAGCCCGCCACCGGCGGCGATACCACGTAGCGCTGGCGGATGCGCGTCTTGCCCTCCTCGAAAACACTGACGGTAAGCGGCCCGACGCTGACGGCAGCGGTTTCCACCGGAATCGGCTTCGGCCAGAAGCTCACCACCAACAGCGCCAGCAGCAACGCTGCGAAGCCCCAGGGTAGCCACTTCTTCCAACCTTTCGAATTCTTCTTCATGAGCAGCTCAATCCCGCGCCTTCAATACATCCAGCAAGTCCAGTTGGCGGATACGACGTCCGATCACGATAAACGACAGTGCCGAGGAAAGCAGTATGACCAGCACCGCGCTGGCATAGGTTCTAGAGGTGAACAGCAACGGGAAGCGCACCGTCTCGGTACTCGACAGTTCGACCATCAGCTGGGTCAGCTGATTGCCGGCGTACAGGCCGAAAGGAAGCGCCAGCAATGTCAGCATGGCAAGTTCGCTGAGCAGCACGCCCGTCACTTCTCGCGGCGTGAAACCCACCACACGCAGCGTCGCCAGTTCCCGGCTACGCTCGGACAGGGCAATGCGCGCGCCGTTGTAGACGACACCACAGGCAACGACCACGGCGAACAGCAGGTAGATGCCCTGCATGATGCCCATCATCTCCCCGGTGGTCTCCTCGAAGCTGGCGCGTGCGTTGGCGGAAATGCTCAGGCCGGCGATACGCGGCGCCTCCTTGACCTTCACCAGGAAGGCATCCCAATAGGCCTGGTCTACCGTCAGGTGCGCCCCGCTCAGCGTGCCGCCTTCGCGCATGTACCGGCGCAGCACGTCGATATCGAGATAGGCCCCCAGCCCGGCGAAGTCGGTAATGCTGCCGACCACCGTGACGTGCAGAACGGGCCTGCGCCCCTCCTGTACCTCGACCTGCACCGTATCGCCGGGCGAAACGCCGAGCACATCGGCCAGCTTCTCGGACAGCAGCATGCCTTGTAACGGCATGGCCACCGCCCGCCCCTGCACATCCAGCACCCGGTTCAACTGGCTGTCGCGCCCCATCCCGGTCAACGACACGCGCCGCTCGTGGTGCCCGAAGCGCAGCCGCGCCGGCACGCTGCGGAACGGCTCGACGTGCAGTACCCCGGGCAGTTGCCCGATGGCGCTGAGCGCCGAGGCGGAACCGGGCTCGATGAGCGACAGCGTGACATCCTGGCGCTGCGCCTGGTTCCACTGGAAATCCATCAGGTAGTCGATGCTGTCCCTCATGGCCCCAGGCAGGATCGGTATGGCCGTCGCCAGCATCAGCCCAGCACCGTGAACAGCGCCTGCCAGGCTTGCGCTCGAGATTGCGCAGCGCCATGCGCAATGTCGGCGAAGCCAGTTTCTGCAGGCCGAGCCGCTCGAGCAGCGATGTCCGGAACGCTGCAGGCGGCTCCGGACGCATGGCCTCGGCCGGGGGCAGCCTGACCGCCTGCCATACCGCACCGATGACGCCCAGCAGCGACAACGCCGCCGCGCCCAGAAAGCCGAGCACCAGCGCCAGCCAGTCAGGCCGGAACGGTAGATTCGGCAGTTGGAAGAAGCGCGTGTAGAGCTCGGTCATCATCTGCCCCATCCACAAACCGAGCAGGCTGCCCAGCACGCTGCCGAGCAGCACGATCGCCAGGGCGAACTTCAGGTAATGCCAGCCGACCGCCGCGGATGAGTAGCCGAACGCCTTGAGTTGGGCGATCTGTTCGCGCTGCAGGCGGATCATCCGGGTCAGCGCCGCACTGGTCATGAAGGCGGCGACGCTCAGAAACAGCACGGGAAACGCGATGGAGAACTGGACCAGTTGCCGGATCTCGTCGGCGATCTGCTTGCTGGCGACATGGCCGCTGCGGTCGTACGCCACCTGCCCGCCATAGGGCAACAACAGGCGGTCGAGCGCAGCCATCACCGCCTGGGCATTGGCACCCGGAGCGATGTCGACGATCACGCTGTTGAAGGCCCCGGACAGGTCGAAGGCGCTGGCCAGCTTGCGCTCGTTCATCCAGAACACCCCGAAACGCTTGGGGTCCGGGATCATCTGCCCCGGTTGCAGCTCATAGACGAATTCCGGCGACAGGCCTATCCCGACGATATGCAGGCGCTCGCGCGCGCCATAGATCACCGCCTCCACGCTGTCACCCGGGCGAAAACCGTGGGCTCGGGCAAACGCCTCGCTGACGACCACCTCGTAGCGATCGCCGATATCGGGCAAGCGCCCCTCACGTAGAAACAGTAGATTGAGCTGTTGTGGCCGATCGTCCGGCAGCGAGTGGATCACGCCGTCTGCCGGCTCCTTCATTCCCGGCAGATCGAGCCGCAAGTTGCCGGTTATCCGGGTATCCACCGCGGCGACACCGGGAATCCGCTCCAACTGCACTCGCAGGGTGTTCGGCGCCCGCTTCAGTTCGCTGAACACCATGGCGAAGCGATGCGCCTGGTAGTACGCATCGATACTGCCGCCCAGGGAAAGCACCAGGCTGCGCGCCATCACCATGACTGCCAGCCCACAGGCCATCACCAGCGCCACCGCGATCATCTGGCCCTTCATCCGACCCAGGTCGCGCATCAACTTGAGGTCGAGCGGGCGCATCCGCTGCCTCCCTACCAAGACAGCGTCGCAGCGGGTTGCCGCTGGCTGTTGCGCTCGATACTCGCCACCCGGCCATCCGAAAAACGGATCACGCGATCCGCCATGTTCGCGATCACCGCATTGTGGGTGATGATCACCACCAATGCGCCGGTGCTGCGGTTGACCTGCTCGATGGCTTCGAGCACGGTGATGCCGGTCTTGACGTCGAGCGCCCCGGTCGGCTCGTCGCACAGCAGCACCTGCGGCCGCTTGGCGATGGCGCGGGCGATGGCCACGCGCTGCTGCTCACCACCGGAGAGCTGCGACGGGAAATTATCCAGGCGCTCGCCCAGGCCCACCATCGTCAATGCCTCCTTGGGGCTCATGGGGGCTTCGGCCAGCTCGGTAATCAGTGCGACGTTCTCACGGGCGGTAAGGCTGGGAATCAGGTTGTAGAACTGGAAGATGAAGCCCACCGAATCGCGGCGGTACTGGGTCAGGCGCTTCTCATCGGCATGGGTGAGATCCTCGCCGGCATAGTGCAGCGTCCCCTCGGTCGGCACATCGAGGCCGCCGAGGATGTTCAACAGGGTGGATTTTCCGCTGCCGGAGGCGCCCAGCAACACCACCAGTTCGCCGGGAAAGAGCTCGAGGTCGACACCGTTGAGCGCCCTGACTTCGGCCTCGCCGGCACCGTAGATCTTGGTCAGGCCGCGCGCCTGAAACAGCGATGTAGTTAGACTCATGATTCCCGGGCATCCGGAAGGTCCGTTCAGGACGATAGCAGGCGGGCGAACCACCATTCATCCGGCCGGCGATATGCCAGGCAGTGTTCATCAGCACCCGGCGACGGGTCAATGACTCCATCGCCGCGCTGGTTGCGGAACGATCGTCCACCCGGCTGCCGCATGCGACAATGGCGCCCCCGTTCATGGATCCGGGTTCAAGCAGCACATTCGTGTATAATCTGCGCCCCCTTTTCGTTGCCCGACTGTCCGAGAATGCCCTCTATGCAGCTTTCCTCGCTCACGGCGGTTTCCCCCGTCGATGGCCGCTACGCCGGCAAAACCAGCGCCCTGCGCCCGATCTTCAGCGAATTCGGCCTGATCCGTTGCCGGGTCCAGGTCGAGGTCCGCTGGCTACAGCGCCTGGCCGCCCACCCGGGCATCCCGGAAGTCGCGCCCTTTTCCGCCGAAGCCAATGCGCTGCTGAACCAGCTGGCCGAGAACTTCCAGCTGGAGCATGCCGAACGCGTCAAGACGTTCGAGCGCACCACCAACCACGACGTCAAGGCCGTGGAGTACCTGCTCAAGGAGCAGGCCAAGCAGTTGCCGGAGCTGGCCAAGGTCAACGAGTTCATTCACTTCGCCTGCACCAGCGAGGACATCAACAACCTGTCCCACGCGCTGATGCTGCGTGAAGGCCGCGACAACGTGCTGCTGCCGCTGATGCGCCAGCTGGCCGACGCGATCCGTGCCCTGGCCGTGCAGTTCGCCGACGTGCCGATGCTTTCGCGCACCCATGGCCAGCCAGCCTCGCCGACCACCCTCGGCAAGGAGCTGGCCAACGTGGTATACCGCCTGGAACGGCAGATCGCCCAGGTCGCGGCCGTACCGCTGCTGGGCAAGATCAACGGCGCCGTGGGCAACTACAACGCGCATCTGTCGGCCTACCCGAACATCGACTGGGAAGCTAACGCCCGCGAATTCATCGAGGGCGACCTGGGCCTGACCTGGAACCCCTATACCACCCAGATCGAACCGCACGACTACATCGCCGAACTGTTCGACGCCATCGCGCGCTTCAACACCATCCTGATCGACTTCGATCGCGACGTCTGGGGCTACATCTCCCTCGGCTACTTCAAGCAGAAGACCGTGGCCGGCGAAATCGGCTCCTCGACCATGCCGCACAAGGTCAACCCGATCGACTTCGAGAACTCCGAAGGCAACCTCGGCATCGCCAACGCGCTGTTCCAGCATCTGGCCAGCAAGTTGCCGATCTCCCGCTGGCAGCGCGACCTGACCGATTCCACCGTACTGCGCAACCTCGGCGTCGGCTTCGCCCACAGCGTCATCGCCTACGAGGCGAGCCTCAAGGGCATCGGCAAGCTGGAGCTCAACGCCGCGCGCATCGCCGAGGACCTGAACAATTGCTGGGAAGTGCTGGCCGAGCCGGTACAGACCGTGATGCGCCGTTATGCGGTGGAGAATGCCTACGAAAAGCTCAAGGATCTCACCCGCGGCAAGGGCATCACGCCCGATGCCCTGCAGGCCTTCATCGACGGACTGGACATCCCGGCCGAGGCCAAGGCCGAGCTGCGCAAGCTGACGCCGGCCAGCTACATCGGCAACGCCGTCGCCCAGGCCAAGCGAATCTGATCGACCTCCTGTATGCACGCCCGGCTGTGCCGGGCGTTTTTATTTGCAGCTCTGTATATAGAGCAAGGTGTTAGGCATGACTTCTGATATTCCACTTCAAATTCTGGGCGGCATCAGCGCCCGGGAATTCCTGCGCGACTACTGGCAGAAGAAACCGCTGCTGATCCGCCAGGCCATCCCGGGTTTCCAGAGCCCGATCTCGCCGGACGAGCTGGCCGGTCTTTCCCTCGAGGAAGAAGTCGAGTCCCGCCTGATCGTCGAGCATGGCGACAGCCCCTGGGAGCTGCGCCGCGGCCCCTTCGCCGAAGACACCTACCAGCAGTTGCCGGAGCGTGACTGGACCCTGCTGGTACAGGCTGTGGATCAGCTGGTGCCGGACGTCGCCGAACTGCTCGAGCACTTCCGCTTCCTGCCCAACTGGCGCATCGACGATGTGATGATCAGCTATGCCGCGCCGGGGGGCGGTGTCGGCCCGCATTTCGACAACTACGATGTCTTCCTGCTGCAGGCCCATGGCCAACGCCGCTGGCGCATCGGCCAGATGTGCGACAGCGAAAGCCCTCTACTTGCGCATGGCGACCTGCGGATCCTCGCCGACTTCCAGGGTACCGACGAGTGGATTCTGGAGCCGGGCGACATGCTTTACCTGCCGCCGCGCCTGGCCCACTTCGGCACCGCCGAGGATGCCTGCATGACCTATTCGGTCGGTTTCCGCGCCCCGAGTGCAGCCGAAGTCCTGACCCACTTCACCGATTTTCTCGCACAGTTCCTGCCGGACGAGGATCGCTACGGCGATGCCGACCTGCAACCGAGCGACGACCCCTACCAGATTCAGAGCGACGCGCTGGACCGCCTGAAGGCGCTGCTCGCCGAACACATGGGTGACGAACGCCTGCTGCTCACCTGGTTCGGCCAATTCATGACCGAGCCGCGCTACCCGGAGCGCGTCGAAGGCCCGGAGATCGATGAATCCGACTTCCTTCCCGCCCTCGAAGACGGTGCCGTACTGGTGCGCAACCCTGCAGCCCGCCTGGCCTGGAGCGAGGTGGACATCGGCCTGCTGTTGTTCGCCAGCGGGCAGAGCCGCCTGCTGCCCGCGCACCTACGGGAGTTGCTGAAGCTGATCTGCTCGGCCGATGCGTTACACGTCGAAAATCTTGACCAATGGCTGAGCGACGAGGATGCGCGTAATCTTCTGTGGCAACTGGCCCAACAAGGAAGTCTGGAGTTCGCAGATGAATAACATTCAGGTCCGCATCGCCGATTGGCAGAAGGACAATGCCGAGCTGCGACGCATCCGGGAAACCGTTTTCATCGCTGAACAGGCCGTTCCCCCGGAACAGGAATGGGACGCCGACGACGCCGAGGCCGTGCATTTTCTCGCCCTGGAGGACGATTACCCGATCGGCACCGCTCGCCTGTTGGCCGACGGACACATCGGCCGCGTAGCGGTCCTGCGCGACTGGCGCGGCATGAATGTCGGCGATGCGCTGATGCGTGCGGTGCTCGCCGAAGCCGAACGCCGCGATTTGAAGGAGCAGAAGCTGACCGCTCAGGTCCACGCTACCGCCTTCTATGAACGGCTGGGCTTCAAGGTCGTCAGCGACGAATTCCTCGAAGCCGGCATCCCTCACGTCGACATGCTTCGCCAGAGCCGCTGAGGTCGCCATGCGTGACGACGCCCCGGACGAAAGGAGCCAGTGCGCCGAACTCCCGGCCATCGACTTCCATTCTCCGGGGCGTTTTGCCGTGCACAATCCACAGGCGGAGCTTGCCGAGCCGCTGCCCTGGGAGCCCGCGCCGTTTCTGCTTGGCGAAAGCGCGGAACTGCAACGGTTCAGCACACCCCTGGAGATTCGCCAGCATGCGCTGGCCCTGTTGCAGCAGGCGACCCGGACGGTATGCATCTACAGCCCGGATCTCGAGCCCTGGCTGTACCACCACGGCAGCATCCAGCAAGCCTGCGCGCGGCTGTTGCTGGCCCATCCGCGCAACCAGCTGCGCATTCTCGTGGGCGACCCCGCGCGCGCCGTCAAGGAGGGTCATCGCCTCCTGCATCTGGCCCGGCGGCTGACCAGTAATCTTCATATCCGCCGGCTGAACCCCGAGTACCCAGACGATAGCGGTGCCTATGCCATCGTGGACGGTTGCGGTCTGCTGTCACGCCCGAAGCCGGATCAGTACACCGGCTATGCTCTTTATCGGGATCCCGCCCGTGTGCGCCTGCGCCAGGCACAATTCGACAAAGCCTGGGATCATGGCCTATCCGATGCGAACCTGCGGAGCTTCCTGTTATGACCCTACGTACCTGCTGCTGGCCATCACCCTTGCGCTCAGCCTACCCCTGCATGCTGCGACGGAAGTCATACAACTCAATCATCGCATGGCTGAGGATGTGCTTCCGGTCGCCGCGTCCGTAGTCGGCGAGCAGGGCCGGGTGACCGCCTATGGCAACCAGCTGATCGTCAACGCCCCAGGCCCGGTGATCAGCGAACTGCGCCAAGTGCTCGAGCAGTTGGATACCGAACCGAAACGCCTGCTGATCAGCGTCGACACCCAGGATTCGGCAAGCGGCAGCAGCAGCGGTTACCGGGTTGACGGCTCACTGCGCGCCGGCGATGTCGAGTTCGAGACCGGACGAGGTGAAACAGGGGGACGCGACCAGGTGCGCATCATTCGCCGCAGCACCAGTACCGGGATGGCGGCATCCAGCAGATCCAAGCCAACGAAGGCTACCCGGCCCTGATCCAGGTCGGCCAGAGCGTACCGCTGACCACCCGTGGCACCGATGTCTACGGCCAGGTCTACCAGCAGACCCAGTACCGCGACGTGATGCGCGGCTTCTACGCCACCGCGACCGTGCACGGCGACCGTGTACAGATCACCATCAGCAGCACCCGCGATCGGCTCAGTCAGAACCGTTCCGGCGTTATCGATACCCAGAGTGCCGATACCCGCGTCAGCGGTCGGGTCGGCGAATGGATTTCCATCGGCGGCGTAAGCGAAAACGCCAGCTCCCAGCAAGACGGGACTCTTCGACGCTACTCTACGCAGGGCAGCCAGGACGTCTCGATGCGCTTGAAAGTAGACGTCCTGGATTGACCCTCGATCCGCCCGACAGGCGACCCCGCATGAAATGTAGTGCCTAAAAAAAAACACTACAAAACGATTGACGACGCTTTTCCAGCGGCGCATCATTGCCCCGCTCCCGCTAACCAGGGGCCCTGGCAAGGGTCTCCGGAGTGCGCTCAAGCCAACCAGCCGAGCCGCTCCGTGACTGTACTGCCCACAAGGTGGACTGACGAGGTTGCGACTGGAACGAGTCGTCCTGAGGGACGGGGAAGCGATTAGCGTATCAGCCAGACAGTTCCTCGTTGTTCCGCCCCACGGCAGCCACGCCGGCTGTGGGTACAGCAACCGGAGCCGGCCCGGCGGTCGTGTCCACCCCTCCTCCAGGTTTCAATCCTCGTCCCGGTCGATATTTCGACATTCTGCCGCGTGTTGCCCGCAACGATCAGCGATAGCACGTAGGTTTCGGTGGGAAAAGTCGGTGCTCAACCACACTCATTTTTTGAAGGATTGAACATGTCTGCATATCAAGACGACATCAAGGCCGTCGCCGCCCTGAAAGAGCAATATGGCAGCAGCTGGGCCGCTATCAACCCTGAATCCGTGGCTCGCATGCGCGCCCAGAACCGCTTCAAGACCGGTCTGGAAATCGCGCAATACACCGCCGACATCATGCGCAAGGACATGGCCGAGTACGACGCCGACTCGTCCATCTACACCCAGTCGCTGGGCTGCTGGCACGGCTTCATCGGTCAGCAGAAGCTGATCTCCATCAAGAAGCACCTGAAGACCACCAACAAGCGCTACCTCTACCTGTCCGGCTGGATGGTCGCCGCCCTGCGCTCCGACTTCGGCCCGCTGCCGGACCAGTCGATGCACGAGAAAACCGCCGTTTCCGGCCTGATCGAAGAGCTGTACACCTTCCTGCGCCAGGCCGACTCCCGCGAACTGGACCTGCTGTTCACCGCCCTGGACGCCGCCCGTGAAGCCGGCGACAAGGCCAAGGCTGCCGAGATCCAGAGCCAGATCGACAACTACGAAACCCATATCGTACCGATCATCGCCGATATCGACGCCGGTTTCGGCAACCCGGAAGCCACTTACCTGCTGGCCAAGCGCATGATCGAAGCCGGTGCCTGCTGCATTCAGATCGAGAACCAGGTATCCGACGAGAAGCAGTGCGGCCACCAGGACGGTAAAGTGACCGTTCCGCACGCCGACTTCCTCGCCAAGGTCGCAGCCGTACGCTACGCCTTCCTCGAACTGGGCATCGACAACGGCGTGATCGTCGCACGTACCGACTCCCTGGGCGCCGGCCTGACCAAGCAGATTGCCGTGACCAAGGAACCGGGCGACCTGGGCGACCTGTACAACTCGTTCCTGGATTGCGAAGAAATCTCCGAAGCCGAACTGGGCAACGGCGATGTCGTCATCAAGCGCGAAGGCAAGCTGCTGCGTCCGAAGCGCCTGCCGTCCAACCTGTTCCAGTTCCGCAAGGGCACCGGCGAAGACCGCTGCGTCCTGGACTGCATCACCTCGCTGCAGAACGGTGCCGACCTGCTGTGGATCGAAACCGAGAAGCCGCACGTGGGCCAGATCAAGGCCATGGTCGACCGCATCCGCGAAGTCATTCCGAATGCCAAGCTGGTGTACAACAACAGCCCGTCGTTCAACTGGACCCTGAACTTCCGTCAACAGGTGTTCGACGCCATGGTTGCCGAAGGCAAGGACGTTTCCGCCTACGACCGCGCCAAGCTGATGAGCGTGGAGTACGACGAAACCGAACTGGCCCAGATCGCCGACGAGAAGATCCGCACCTTCCAGCGCGACGGCTCGGCTCATGCCGGTATCTTCCACCACCTGATCACCCTGCCGACCTACCACACCGCCGCGCTGTCGACCGACAACCTGGCCAAGGGCTACTTCGCCGAAGAAGGCATGCTGGCCTACGTCAAGGGCGTTCAGCGTCAGGAACTGCGCCAGGGTATCGCCTGCGTCAAGCACCAGAACATGGCTGGCTCCGACATCGGCGATAACCACAAGGAGTACTTCGCTGGCGAGGCTGCTCTGAAGGCAAGCGGTAAAGACAACACCATGAACCAGTTCCACTAAGGAACGATTCCCGGCCCGACCGGCCATGGTGTTCAAGAAGACCTCGCAAATGCCGAGGTCTTTTTTTTGAAAGAGAACACGTCTTCGTGAGCGCGGCGCGGCGCTTCGTCGGGCATCCCCCAGCCAGTCATAAGATTGTCGCACGCAGAATCTAGCGTCATGGCTCCGACAACAATCGTATGGAGCTGCGCCGTGATTACTGAGAAAAACGAAATTCTGTTCGGCAACGGGGACGAATTGCCCAGTAACCATTCCACGAATCCGCATATCCAGGATGTGATCTCGAGCAGTCGCCGCCAGATACTCGCCGGAGGCGCAGCCATGGGTGCCCTGGCCTTCATGGGGGCCTCGCTACCGGGCATTGTCCAGGCCGCGGAACCGGCCGCGAAAGGGCTCAAGGACTTTCCGCTCAAGCGCCGCAGCCGCCTCCCCTTCATTCCGGTTGACGTTACCCGTGCCGACACCATCACTGTTCCACGAGGCTATACCGCGACCACTTTCATTCCTTGGGGCACGCCGATCACCGGTCGTTATCCCGCCTATCTGGAAGACGCCAGCAACAGTGCCGACGACCAGGAGCAGCAGGTCGGCATGCATCACGACGGCATGCATTTCTTCCCGATGAATGCAAAGCTCGGTGGGCAGCAGAGCGACCATGGCCTGCTGGTGCTCAACCACGAGTATATCGATGCACCGTTGCTGCACCCGAACGGCCCGAACGTAAGCGACGGCAAGCGGGTGAATGTCGACGAGGTGCGCAAGGAGATCAATGCCCACGGCGTTTCCGTGGTCGAAATCCGCCGCGGGCTGCGAGGCGAATGGTCGGTACTGCCCTCGGCGCGCAATCGCCGTATCACCGGTGCCACGCCCATGCGCATCGAGGGCCCTGCCCGCGGTCATGCACTGTTGATGACGCGCTACAGCCCGAGTGGCACCTCGGCTCGCGGTACTCTGAACAACTGCTCCAACGGCTACACCCCTTGGGGCACCTACCTGACATGCGAAGAGAACTGGGCCGGCTATTTCGCCAGCAAGGACGGAGAACTTCCACGGGAACTGAGCCGCTATGGTGTACGCGATACCAGTCGCTACGGCTGGGAAACGATTGCCGGTGATGAATTCGAACGCTTCAACGCAACCCGCATCGCCGACGACGCGCGCGCCGATTACCGCAACGAACCGAACGCCTTCGGCTGGATTGTCGAGATCGACCCGTTCGATCCCAACGCGACGCCGGTCAAACATACGGCACTGGGGCGCTTCGCCCACGAAGGGCTGGTCTTCGCCCCAGTGAAGCCAGGGCGACCAGTGGTCTGCTATTCGGGCGACGATTCGCAAAACGAATACATCTACAAATACGTCAGCCGGGACAAATACCGCCCGCAGCGTAGCGATGGTCGCCTGCTGGACGACGGCACGCTCTACGTCGCGCGTTTCAACCCCGACGGTAGCGGCGACTGGCTTGCCCTGGATCATGCCGATCCAGCCTTCCAGCAAGCCTGCACGGCTGCGGGGGTACAGTTCGCCGATCAGGGGGAAGTCTTGATCAATACGCGTCTAGCCGCCGATGTCGTTGGTGCAACCAAGATGGATCGCCCCGAATGGGGTGCGATCCATCCGGACACCGGCGAGGTTTACTTCACCCTCACCAACAACAGCAGCCGCGAGACGGCAGATGCTCCCAATCCACGAGCGCCCAACGCATTCGGACACATTATCCGCTGGCGCGAAGCCAGCCGGGACTTCGTCGGTCCCCGCTTCGAGTGGGATATCTACCTGCTTGCAGGACCGCAGGAGAACAGCCGGGATCCCAAAGGACGCGCACTCAACGATAGCAACATCATGGCAAGTCCGGATGGACTCTGGTTCGACGTTGAAGGTCGCCTTTGGATCCAGACCGACATGAGCGGCAGCCAACTGAGCTCGGGCCCCTTCGGCAACAACCAGATGCTGGTATCCGACCCTGGAAGTGGTGAAACCAAGCGCTTTCTGGTCGGCCCGCTGGGCGCGGAGGTTACCGGTATCACGGCGACGCCGGATTTCAGGACCCTGTTCGTCAATATCCAGCACCCGGGCGAAGGTTCCAGCTCGACAAATTTCACAAGCAGTTGGCCGGATGGTCCTGGCCGGCGGCCCCGCTCGGCCACCGTCATCATCACCCGTGAAGATGGCAAGCGCCTGATGTAAGCCGCCAGGAAGGCGGGCTCGAAGCCCGCCTTCTACACTATTCCGCGGGCAGCTCCGGTGAAGTGAAAAGGCCCCAGGCCGATATGAACAATGCTGCGACCAGCGGGCCGATGACAAAGCCGTTCAGGCCGAACAGAGCCAGTCCACCGAGCGTCGAAATCAGAACCACATAGTCCGGCATCTTCGTATCCTTGCCGACCAGGATGGGACGCAACACGTTATCCACCAGACCGATCACCAACACACCGTAGAGTGTGAGAATCACGCCCTGCCAGATCGCGCCGGTAATCAGAAAGTAAATCGCGACAGGCGTCCAGATCAGGCCTGCGCCCACTGCCGGCAACAAGGACAGGAAAGCCATCAGAACGCCCCAGAGCAATGCTCCGGAGATTCCCAGGACGGCGAAGATGATACCGCCCAGCGCTCCTTGGGTAGCCGCGACCACGATGTTACCTTTTACCGTGGCACGCACCACGCGGGTGAACTTGCTGAACAGGCGCCGCTTCTGCGCATCGCTCAACGGAATTGCCTTCCTGATACGTGCGACCAGCTCGCGCCCATCCCGTATGAAGAAAAACAGCAGGTAAAGCATCACGAAGAAGCTGATGAAGAACTGAAAGGTTCCCTGACCAAAGCTGAATGCCTTGGTTGCGAGAAACTGACTGCCCTCGAGGGCGCTGCTTGCCAGGCGTTCACGCATGGACTCCAGGTCCCCCAGGCCGAAGCGCTGCAGTTGTAGTTGCAAGGATTGCGGTAACAGTTCTCTGGCCCTGATCACCCAATTGCCGATATCCAGTTCGCCACTTTCGAGCTGCTTGTAAAGTGCCGCACCCTCCTGGACCAGCATCCCGGTGATCAGGATCACCGGTAGCACTGCAACCAGCAAGCAGACCAGCAACGTCAACAACGCCGTGAGATTGGGACGCTGACTGAATCGGCGATACAGGTAACATTGCAATGGCGCGAAGATGATCGCGAGTATCACCGCCCAAAATACTGCACCGTAGAACGGCAGCAAGATCCAGCCAAAGGCAAGGGAGACCACGATCAGCAGCGAAAGAAAGACCTTTTGCTCGAGCGTCGTATTGACCATCGTTTGCCCTATCGCTGCATTTCCTCCTGTTTAGTCAACGATCGAGCATATGAGTGCGGCATAGCCCATTCGCCATCAGAGCGAAAGGGCTATGCCCTGCTATCAGGCTTGCTAACGAGGTTTCAAAGAGTCATCGCGGCCAGCCAACCGAATGCCAGCAACGGCAGGTTGTAATGCAGGAAGGTCGGCACGACGGTGTCCCAGATATGGTTGTGCTGGCCATCGACATTCAGGCCCGCCGTCGGCCCGAGCGTGGAATCCGATGCCGGCGAGCCGCCGTCACCCAAGGCCCCTGCCGTGCCGACCAGGCTCACGATGGCCAAGGGACTGAAGCCAAGCTCGACACCAAGCGGTACGAAAATCGCCGCGATAATTGGCACGGTCGAGAAGGAGGAGCCGATCCCAATGGTCACCAGCAAACCAACCAGCAGCATCAGCAACGCCCCTGCAGCCTTGCTATTGCCGATCCACTGGGCCGATGCATCCACGAGCAACTTCACTTCCCCCGTCTCACGCATGACCTCGGCGAAACCTGCCGCAGCGATCATGATGAAGCCGATCATGGCCATCATCTTCATCCCCTCGGTGAAGAGATCATCCGCCTCGCGCCAACGCACTACCCCCGAAACAGAGAAGATCACGAACCCCGCGAGCGCACCGAGGATCATCGAATCCAGCCAAAGCTGAATGACGAATGCGGCGGCAATCGCCAGCCCGGCGACCAACAGGGTAAGAGGGCTGTAGCTGATGCTGACCTTCTCGACCTGCGCGATCAGGCTCAGATCATATTCACGCGGTTTCCGGTAGCTGTAGAAAGCGAACAGCAGTCCAGCGAGCATGCCCATCGCCGGAATGAACATCGCGTGTGTGACGCTTATCCCCGTGGTATCGACTCCGCTTTTGGCAACGTTGGCCAGCAGAATCTCATTCAGGAAAATGTTGCCAAAACCTACCGGAAGAAACATATAGGGAGTAATCAGACCAAAAGCGAGTACACAGGCGATCAAGCGCCGATCGACTTTCATTCTGGAGAGAACGTATAGCAGCGGCGGTACCAGAAGCGGAATAAATGCGATATGGATCGGCAGGATATTCTGAGAGGAAATCGCCACGGCCAAAAGCAAGGCGACCATCATCCATTTCACCACACCGGCCCCCTGGCCCCCTTGCCTGCCGATAAGGGCCAAAGCCTTGTCCGCCAGCGCATGTGCCAGGCCGCTCTTGCCTATGGCAACCGCGAATGCCCCTAGCAAAGCATACGAAAGGGCTACCGTCGCACCGCCGCCCAAGCCTTTATTGAAAGCCGCCAGGCTGCCTTCGATTCCCAGGCCCCCAATCAACCCTCCGGCCATGGCGCCTGCAATAAGCGCGACCACCACGTGCACGCGACAAAGACTGAGGATCAGCATGATGCCGACCGCTGCAACAACTGCGTTCATTTGATCTCCCCTGTAAACGACCGAAGTCGCTTTGAAAAGCGCCGTACTCTGCAGCAAGGACAGTCAGGTGTCAAAGAGCAACCACGAATAAAACAGGCAAATACTGGCTCGATAGGAGATGCCGATCATCCGGTCCCTGGAGGATTCTTGTGCCGGCATATGACGAGCTGCAGTCGAGAGGCAACTCCTGCTCGATGTACCTATCAAGCAAAAAGCGTAAAATTCTCCCTGCCCCTAGCGACCATATTGCGAGTCCATCTGTGGAAATATTCAAAGAGTTCACCTTCGAATCGGCACACCGGCTGCCCAATGTTCCGCAAGGACATAAATGCGGGCGCTTGCATGGCCATTCCTTCCGTGTCGCCTTGTACATCAGCGGTGAGGTCGACCCGCATACCGGATGGATTCGCGATTTCGGTGAAATCAAAGCTATCTTCAAGCCCTTGTACGAGCAACTCGACCACAACTATCTGAACGATTTGCCCGGCTTGGAAAATCCGACCAGCGAGAATCTGGCCAAATGGATATGGAAGGAACTCAAGCCTCTGCTTCCGGAGCTCTCTCGCATTCGCATCCATGAAACCTGCACGAGTGGCTGCGAATACCAGGGCGACTAGACCTCACCCACCCTTCTCCGTGAAAGCGAAGCCGCTCTTCAGACCGGCTTCGCCCTCTCCCCGGCACCAGTCGTCTCCGCCCTTTGCCCCAACGCCCATGAGAGTGGAGCA